>NZ_JBGONU010000009.1:0-134834 GCF_041439295.1 Vibrio sp. 1F253
CTCATTAGTGATTGTACTCACTTAACTCAGTGTCCAAAACTGCTGGTGCGGATCAGGTATTGCCATAGATGCCAGATTGAAGTGTCAATCCCATCTCTTGATAAGCGTGAAGGTACTCTTCAACTTGGAAGAACAGGAAGAAGCCAGCCAGAACAATGGTTATCTCTAGCCACACAATCAAAGCCATACGCTTATTTTGTTCAAGACTGATATGTGCCATGTGCAGCGTCACAGAGGAAAGCAGCAGGATAATGGTGTTCTTAAGCGGGATACCTTGCCAAGGCATGGCTTGTGTCGTTACGCCATCAGGGGTAGTCGTTAATGGCCATATCGATTGGAACATCGGCCACAATACTTCATGGGTCATTTCATTATTACCCGCACCACCAATCCAAGGGACAGAAATCATACGAGCATAGAAAAGCGCGCCAAAGAAAGCGCCGAAGAACATGATTTCGGAGAAAATAAACCAACTCATTCCTTGTCTAAAAGAACGAGATATCTGCTCAGAATAAACGCCACTTAATGATTCTGTGATCACATTGCTGAACCAACCTGCGAGCATGTAAAGCAGCACAGCAAACCCGACTAACAACACCGCTTTGCCAAATACACCACCGGCTGCGTCGGTGCCCATATTTTGTACCGTCAAGCCAGCACCAACCGCGACCAAAAACAGCGCTACGGCACCCACCAATGGCCAGTGGCTTTGATGTGGAACGAAATAAACTTCCTTTTTAGAACTCATCGCTCAACTCCTTATGTTGATACTGGTTCTGTAAATCCCTAGTTACTTGCGAGTGTGCTCGCTTTTGGTGAGCCAGATTGTAGTGTGTTCAATGTTGATGTGCTCACTTCAGGCTTACTTGCCTCTCCACTCACCTGACTCGTGATGTTAAACAGCGTATAAGAGAGTGTAAGCGTATGTATTGATTCAGGAATGTCTGGCTCAATGTAAAATATCAAACCCATTTCTGCGCTCTTGTGCCCATCCAATGGTTGCTGATTAAAGCAAAAGCACTCCATCTTATTGAAGTAAGTAGCCCCCATACCTGGAGAAACCGATGGTACGGCTTGACCAACCAATGAGGCTCCAGAGAGGTTTTTGGCAATGTAGTTAGTTTGAACCACCTCACCAGGATGAACCTCTAACACACGAACTTCAGGCGAAAACTGCCACGGCATATCTGGCTTAATGTGCGACATGAATTCCACTCGAACAGTACGAGAATAGTCGGGCAGCATTCCCTGAGGTTGAACCGCTGAAACCGTGTTGGTTTTCCCGTTGATCCCCAAGGCTTCACACATTACGTCATACAGAGGAACCAAAGCGAAACCGAAGCCAAACATCGCAACCACACTCAACACCAAATAGCCCGTCAGCTTTTTGGTTGACCGCTTATTAGACAGGCGCTTTGGTTGTTTTTTATCTTGATTGGGATCGCTTTGCTTATCACTCATGGTTCTGTCCTCTAATCCACTTTAGGTGGATGAGTAAAGGTGTGGTGAGGCGCAGGGCTTGGTACTGTCCACTCAAGTCCTTTAGCTCTGTCCCAAGGCTTGCTTGGTGCAGGCTCTCCCCCTCTTACGCACTTAATCGCTAGCCATAAGAAAATCAGCTGAGACAACCCAAAGGCAAAACCACCAATCGACACGACTTGGTTAACGTCAGCAAACTGAATTGCATAATCAGGAATACGACGCGGCATACCCGCTAACCCTAAAAAGTGCATAGGGAAGAACAGTACATTGACTGAAATCACCGACGTCCAGAAATGCCACAGGCTGAGCTTGTGGTCGTACATATGTCCGGTCCACTTAGGTAGCCAATAATAGGCAGCAGCCATAATCGAGAACACAGCACCTGTTACCAGAACATAATGGAAGTGAGCCACAACAAAATAAGTATCGTGATATTGGAAATCAGCTGGCACGATAGCGAGCATCAATCCAGATAACCCACCAATCGTAAACAAAACAATAAAGGCAATCGCAAACAGCATTGGGGTTTCAAAGGTCAAAGCCCCCCGCCACATGGTCGCCACCCAGTTGAAGACTTTCACACCGGTCGGCACCGCTATCAACATGGTGCAATACATGAAGAACAGTTCAGCAAATACTGGCATACCCGTGGTGAACATGTGGTGTGCCCAAACCAAGAATGACAACAGTGCGATACTACAGGTCGCATAAACCATCGAGTGATAACCAAACAGGCGCTTACCACTGAATGCAGGAATGATCGCCGAGACAATACCAAAAGACGGCAAGATCATGATGTACACTTCGGGGTGCCCAAAGAACCAGAATATGTGCTGGAACATCACCGGGTCCCCACCACCAGCGGCATCAAAGAAGCTAGTGCCAAAGTACTTGTCAGTTAGTACCATGGTCACCGCACCCGCGAGAACGGGCATCACGGCTATTAGCAAGAAAGCGGTAATTAACCAAGTCCATACGAACATCGGTAGCTTGAACCAAGTCATGCCCGGCGCACGCATGTTCACTATGGTTACGATCACGTTAATCGCCCCCATGATCGAACTGATCCCCATAATATGAACTGAGAATACGAATAGCGCGGTACTGTCTGGACCATAAGTTGTCGAGAGTGGCGCGTAGAAGGTCCAACCAAAACTTGGGCCGCCTCCCTCAGTAAACAAAGATCCGATCAAGATTAGAAACGCAAAAGGCAAGATCCAGAAACTGAGGTTGTTCATTCTCGGCAACGCCATATCTGGAGCTCCGATCATCATCGGGATCATCCAGTTAGCCAAGCCCGTAAATGCTGGCATCACGGCACCGAATACCATGATTAAACCATGGACTGTAGTCATCTGATTGAAGAAATCTGGCTCAACAAGTTGTAACCCGGGTTGGAATAGCTCAGCACGGATCACCATTGCCATGGCACCACCCGTTAAGAACATCGCAAAACTGAACCACAGATAAAGTGTACCGATGTCTTTATGATTGGTTGAGTAAAGCCAACGCGCCCAGCCTTTAGGTGCCGCATGTGAATCGTGATCGTCAACAGGCAAATCATCATTGCCCAGCGTACCTTCCGCAGAATGGCTCAGAACTTGGTCTTCTGCAGGAGCCGATTTCACCGGCTTATTGATTGGTGAACTCATAACTGATCCTTAGCATCATTTTGTGCATCATCCGTTGAGCTTTCAGAACTGCCTTCTTGCTTCGCCTTATAAGCGTTGATATCTAAAGCCTGAACAATATCGCCGGTGTTATTACCCCAAGCATTTCGTTGATAAGTCACTACCGCTGCGATCTCTTTCTCGGTTAACTGATTATCGAATGCTTGCATCGCCGTTCCGCCACGACCATAAACAATGGTGTCGATATGAACATCGACATCACCAAGGGCAATAGGACTTCCTTTGATGGCAGGGAATGCTCCGGGAATTCCCTCACCGTTTGCTTGGTGACAAACCGCACATCGAGTTTTGTAAACCTCTTCACCGATGGTATTCAACTCTTCCAAAGAAAGTGACGCATCTAATGCATCTTTCGCGGCTTGTTGTTCGGCTATCGCCAACTCTTTCTGTTCTGCTAGCCATGCGTCAAAATCGTCTTCTTCCATGGCATGCACCACTATCGGCATGAACCCATGAGCGCGGCCACACAACTCTGCACACTGCCCTCGGTAGACACCGGGCTCATCTATCTTTGTCCAAGCCTCATTAATAAAACCCGGAATGGTATCTTTCTTAACGGCGAATGCTGGCACCCACCATGAGTGAATCACATCGTCGGAAGTCATCAAGAAACGGACTTTACGGTCAACAGGCAGTACAAGCGGCTTATCAACTTCTAGCAGGTAATGCGCGCCTTTCACTTCAATTCCTTCAATCTCTTTATCACTGGTCGCTAGACGGCTGAAAAATTCGACGTCTTCACCAAAATAGCTGTAATGCCATTTCCATTGTGAACCAGTGATTTTAACGGTCAGATCTGATTGGGAGGTGTCTTCCATCGCTATCAAAGTTTTGGTGGCGGGTATCGCCATAGCGATGAGGATAATAATAGGGATGATGGTCCAAAGAATTTCGACTTTCGTGCTTTCGTGAAAATGGGCAGCAACTGCGCCCTTTGATTTCCTGTGCCTCAGAATCGAATAGAACATCACTCCAAAAACAACAAAGGCAATCGCACAGCAGATATAGAAGATCAGCATATGAAGCTCGTATACCTTACCGCTGATCTCAGTGACACCTTGAGTCATGTTGTATTCACTGCTTGCATGCACCAAAGGCGACACCAAAACCACAACAAAACTTTTCAAAAGCCACGCTAGCCTAACCAGTAATCTTTTCAAAAGATCTCTCCTTATCCTTCCTAATTGGATACTTGCGACCTAAATGTCGTTGCGAGCTACATGTCATTACGAGCTATGTGTCATTCCGAGCCAGACAACATTCATTGTTATTCCAGCTGAACATGAAAAGCTGAATCTCAATCTACAACTCACATGGAGCTAGCCTGTAAACGGGCTGCTGACCTCATCTGAACTTAAGAACCAATACGGATCATAAGCGTTGTAAGTTTCCACTAAAGATTCAAAAACGACGAACTTGTTAAGTTTTGTTATATTTATGTAAAAGGCTAGTTAGTGATATCCAATTGTTCAAGGTAAGTTTACTTATTAAACAGTCAATTATTTGAAGTGGCTTTACCCATATGCCTTTCCCTTACTGTTGGAATTTATTTTAAATCGAGTTTTACGATTGCTTTCATAGAAATGATAATCAGTATCATTTAAATTAAATCAACAGAAAGACACCCCGATATTAAAAGGTTTAGTGATTATGCAAGATGCAATGAACTGGTTAGCGAGAGACCCAGACCCAAGAACTCGTGAAGAGCTTCAATACCTTATCGATGAGGGAATGCACGACGAACTTGAAGACCGCTTTATTCAACGATTAGAATTCGGAACGGCGGGACTGCGCGGCAAAGTCGGATGCGGCCCAAATAGAATGAACCGCTTGGTCATACAAGAAACAGCCACAGGCCTTGGCCACTATTTAATTGAACATGTCGAAAATGCCTCTATGCGTGGTGTAGTGGTTGGCTACGACGGTCGTTTAGATTCAAAGCAATTCGCGATTGATACAGCTTCTGTACTCACCGCTTTAGGTATTAAGGTTTACCTAACTTCGAATGTTGCAGCGACACCTATCGTTGCCTTTGGTATTGAGCACTTCAACGCGGCGGCGGCGGTTGTAGTGACGGCGAGCCACAACCCGCCGGAGTACAATGGCTTCAAAGTGTACTGGGAGAATGGCGCTCAAATCATTCCCCCTCATGATGCAGGCATTGCTGCTGAAATAGATATCGCATCGACCAAGCCCATCCCATTGATGAGCCTTAGTGACGCTGAAACACAAGGTAAGTTGGTATGGTTAACTGAAGGTTACTATCAGACCTATCGTGCTGCTATCAACCAGAGCCCACACGTGAGTAAAGAGATCGAATCGGCGAATACCACCATCACCTATACCGCTATGCATGGTGTCGGCGCACAAATGGCGGAAGACCTACTTCATGATTCTGGATTCCATAAAGTGTTCAGTGTTGCCGAACAGAGAGAACCAGATGGTCACTTCCCGACGGTGAACTTCCCCAACCCGGAAGAAAAAGGCGCGATGGATCTTGTGGTTAACTTAGCAAAAAGTGTCGATGCCGACATCGCTTGCGCTAATGACCCAGATGCAGACCGATTTGCGGTTGCCGTTCGAACCGATGATAAAGTCAGAACTGAAGATGCTTCCTACAAAATGCTCACGGGTGACCAAGTGGGTGTGTTATTCGCGCACTACTTGCTATCAAAGCCACACACTAAAAACCAGTTAGTTGGTAACAGTATCGTATCTTCAACTCTACTTGAGAAAGTGGCTCAATCCCATGGTGCGACTTACTTCCAAACGCTGACTGGCTTTAAATGGTTAGCGAATATTGGCATGCAATTAGAAGATGAGAAAAACGAGTTCTTGTTCGCCTATGAAGAAGCGTTAGGCTACACAATTGGTACTCAGGTACGAGACAAAGATGGGCTGTCTGCTATCGTCGTGTTTGCTCAACTGGTTGAGGAGTTAAAATCTCAAGGGCGAACCGTTTGGGATCTTCTCGCTCAAATTTCATTTGAACATGGGGTTCATACCAACGCGCAACGTAGTATTGCCCTAGACCCAGATTCACCATCGATTGGTTCTAAACTCCGCTCGGCACAACCAAAAGTAATAAACGGTGTCGCTATCTCTGTGATTGAAGATCTGCAGTCTTCTTTGCGCTTTATTGTCGGTGGGGCTACCGAGGCGATTAACCTGCCAGCAAGTGACGTACTCATCTATCATCTCGAGGATGGTTCACGCATTATCGTCCGCCCTTCAGGAACAGAACCAAAAGTTAAGGTTTATTATGAGACGGTAACAAAGTTCGAAGGGACAGAAACCTATGACGATACTCGCAAGCGCGGTGAAGAGTACATGGATAGGCTCATCGAACAACACCAGAAAGAGTTGAACTCTTAGATCATCATTCTTTCAAAAAATCAGTTCCATGAAGTGCAATATGTAACTGATCGACATAAAAAATGGACGCTCGAAGCGTCCATTTTTGTATCGGCGGCTAACCCCGATAAACTGTTTGAGTTGCAGTCTACGAGGTAAAGAAGGAAGACAACATCCACACCGCTAACACGAGAAAAACTCCGCCCATCACTTTTTGCTGATAGGTACGAAACTTAGCATTTTCTACCAAAGATTTACCAATAGTACCCACTAACGCCACAAGTAAAAAGTTGAACGTCAAACCTAGCACATTCAGCAATAAACCCAGAACGAGCATCTGCTCACCCGAAGTCGCTTCAATACTCGTCGATACAAACTGCGGTAAGAACATCACGAAAAAAACCAACGCTTTAGGATTAAGCAGGTTACTAATAAGTGCTCGTTGGTAGTACGCTTTTGCAGCACGGTTGTCGCTTAACTCAGGCGCATTGCCCTGTTCTGTTCGAAGACAATCCCACCCCATCTTTAATAAGTATGCACCGCCTAATAGATGAAGGGCTTTTAAAGCCACTGGACTCATCGCAATCAATGCTGAAACGCCCATTGCTGCCAATACTGTCAGGATAATTCCAGAAGTCGCATTACCTAAGCTCGCAAACACACCGACTTTACGGCCATAGCTCATGCTTGAGCTTGCGATGAGTAACATATCAGGGCCTGGTAAAAGGAGAAGAGCTACAACGGCCGTCAGGTAAACAGGTAGGATGGTTAAATCGATCATGGGTTTCAGTATTGATAAAAATGGAGGCGAATTTTATATCAATTACTAACACCCTTCCAGATGCAATCAGTTGCTAGGTGTTAAATTAATCGAATTAAACACCATCAATGAACAGTAAAGCCAATTTATTAACTAAATACAAAAGACTAATTAACGTGCTACCCACTCGATCTCAATCACAGTGGTTTCGCCACACTTTAGACGACCAAGGAAAATATCACCTTGATGTACCTCTCCAACACCTTTCGGAGTGCCCGTCATCACAACATCACCGTCAAGCAAAGTCGTATAAGAAGATAACTCTTCGAGGATGGTCTGTGGGGAATAAAGCATCTGTTCAACATGCCCTTTTTGAACGCGGACACAGTTAATAAATAACTCTATGTTTAAGTCAGAGAGGTCCAAGTTATCTATGGGAACAAAGCGACTAAAAACAGCAGAACCATCAAAAGCTTTAGCACGTTCCCAAGGCAGACCTTTCGCCTTCAAACTACTTTGTAACTCGCGTTTGGTAAGGTCTAAACCTAGCCCCACGGCAGAGTATTCACCGTTTTCAACAATGAAGCAGATTTCAGCTTCATAATGTAACGTTTCTTGATGGAAAGATGATAGAGAAGACGTAACGCTAGTGCTCGGCTTATTAAACACCACCATAGAGTCAGGGATAACATTATTAAGCTCTTCGATGTGATCAACATAATTGCGCCCAATACACAGTACTTTGCTGGGTGTTGCTGTTCGTTTCGAATTCATCAATTGCTCCTGATCTACAACGCTGCTCATAGTTTGTCCCTAAACTGTTTTTTGGAGCGCAGAGTTTACCGCATCATTAAAAGAGAATCTTCGACAAGATGGTTATCAATATCTAAATTCTGATCTTTAGCTCAATTAAATGATTTAAATACTTTTATCCGAAGATCGCGACGTATAAGAACTGATGACAAGAGCCATAGCTACGTAGATCATCGCTGCGTAGATCATAGCTACGTAGATGAAATGAATGGCTGGGTAACATGAAGGAAAAGCTAAAAAAGATGCGTATAGAACGAAAGCAGCCCTCTCAAACCAAAAGGCTTGAGAGGGCTTAGCATGGTGTCTAGGACAGTATCCAAAAAGGTAAATTTAAGGAGTAAACACTATGCATAATAGTGGTCAAACTAAATGAGTCGCGACTTATAGGTAGAAACGAGCACCAATAGTCCACTTGTCGTCAGTTTTTCTGTTGTCTGCATCGTTTAGATCAAACTGATAGCCAGTGTAGCCAACAACATTGCTAGTAAAGTTGTATTCAGCTTGTAGAGCTAGCTCTTCACGGTCAGTTTGTGTTGCCGCGCCTTTCGTCGCTTCGCCTTCAACAACTTCGTAGTTAACGCTTAAGTTTAAGCTGTTCGCTAAAGCGTAAGCCGCTAGCAATTCATATGCATCACTTTCTTCAAGGCCTACGTTCATGTTTTCGTTTGAAGCGTAGATACCTGCTAGGTATAAACCTGAGCCGTAAGAACCGTATGCAGCAGAAACTAGGTGAGATTCAGCCGTCTTAGAAACACCACCCTCTTTGAAGTCACCAGTGTTGAAGGCATAACCCAATTTAACACCAGCGATTGAGTAACCAAGAGTCGCTTGAATACGATCATCGTACGCAACTGTTGTACGAGAGTGAATGATATCGTTG
Organism: Vibrio sp. 1F253; assembly: GCF_041439295.1. Lineage (NCBI taxonomy): Bacteria > Pseudomonadati > Pseudomonadota > Gammaproteobacteria > Vibrionales > Vibrionaceae > Vibrio > Vibrio sp. 1F253. Next base: position 8,981 of record NZ_JBGONU010000009.1, read on the forward strand.
ATATCTGTGTCATCGTAAACGTCTGTCGTTACTGTGTTACTACCCTGCCAACCTAGACCAAAGCTAAGCTCACCCGCTTCACCAAAATCAAATCCGTTGCGGTAACTTGCCATTTTGTCTGCACGACCAGTACCTAGCGCACCGTGGTTGTCGTATAAGAAATCGTTCGCGAAAGCGATCGGCATATCAGTAGCTGAAGCTACATCGTAGTATGGCGCCCACTGCGTACCTGCAACAGCACGACCTAGCTCATCATGAGTTAAACCTACGTAACCAAGACGAGTAGTAAACGACTCATCACCACCGTTTAGGTAATTAAGCGCCCATTCGCCTTTAGCGTCAGCTGTGAAGCCATTACCTAATTCTTGCGTAGCATTAAAGTTGATACGTGGTGAGTTTGTACCAACATCCGTATCGCCTTTCTCTGAACCATTCAGGTTTACAGAAACGTGACCACCAACAGAGAAGGCTGTACCGTCTTCGTTATAAAGCTCTACCGCAACTGCCTGTGTACCAAATACTGCACCAGAAATTGCTAGCGCTAAAAGTTTCTTATTCATTGTCATATCCATTTGTAACTGGGAGAGTGATTCCATAACAACCTCGTACTTACGAAGAGGTTGTTACCTGCATTTAACAAGTGGGAAAACACTAATATACGACTGACAAAAAAGTTGCATTAAAATATATAAAATAAAAAAAATCGCGCTATAAAAACAAAAAATATCATTAAAAACAAAGCATTAAAAACAAACCTCAAGCTAATTTTTGGTATTCTTTGATATAAAAACCTTTGATTTTTTGATTTTCCAATCATAAAAACAGCATTAGACACTTAAGCTACAAACGACTTTCCAGACCATTCTGCGACATACCATTAACTTAGAAACATCCAGTAACATAATGAGCCGTGCTGAAATATTTAGCCTTGTGAAACAATTCCCAATTTGAACTAGGAAAAGTTGCTTTATTGGTTATTGGTTATTGGTTATTGGTTATTGCTTTATTGAAAGTTCACTAGAAAAAATACAAAAAAAAGGGCAACCAATCCGTGACTGGTTGCCCTAATACAAGTTAGTACATTCTTATTTGAAGCAAACCTCAGCCCAACGTGCTAGGCCTGAGGTTACGGAACCAAAATAGTTACCACTCACAATTGGCACATTCGGTACGGCTTGTTGTACTGCTTCTCGAAGAATAGGAGAACGGGCTGAACCACCCGTCATATAGATGACATCTGGCTTTTTCTGACCTTGTTGAATCGCTTCTTTGACCAATTCAATCATCTTAGATTTTGGCGTTTCAATCGCTTCAATCATCTGCTCAACGGAGATATCCACTTCAATCAGATCTGATGCAACATTGATTGCTGTTCGATATTGGGAGGATTCTGCCAATGCAATCTTGGCTTCTTCCGCCCGACGCACAATGCTGTAACCTAAAGTATCGTGATAGACCTTCATTAAACGGTCTAACTTTTGAGGCTCTGAAGCTTCTTTACGAAGTAACTTTAACGCGGCTAGGTTTTCCCTTGAATAGAAGTTTTTTTGAGCTTCTACATTGTTTATCGCAATTGGATTCCAGAATTGAGTCAACGGCATATCGATACCCGAAATACCCTTACTACCCATACCGAAAGGTGACATCAATTGTTTGAAGGCAAGGTAAATATCAAGATCATTACCCCCAACCCTTTGTCCACTGTGTGCTAACAAGCTTTGGGTGCGGTTCGCTTTACCAGACCAACTTGGCCCCATTTCTAACAATGAGCAATCGGTGGTACCACCACCAATATCGACAACTAATACCGTTTGGTTCTCAGTCAGAGTACTTTCGTAATCAAGGCCTGCAGCGACCGGTTCAAACTGAAAAGCGATATCAAGGAAACCTGCACGTTTGGCTGCACGTGAGAGTATATCTTCGGCTTGTCGGTTTGCTTCTTCACCACCACGACCGTGGAAGTTAATTGGTCGCCCAATAACAGCTTGTTTGATCGGCTCTTGAGTCGTGATTTCAGCTTGATGCTTGATATTCGCCATCATGGCGCACACTAAATCTTCGAAGAAACTCACCTGAACATCATGCAATCCACTGGCACCAAGGAAAGACTTAGGGGACTTAACGTAATAAACGTCACGAGGGTCTTCCAAATAAAGGTCCAATGCAGCCTGACCAAATGCCATGTCTTCTGGCACTAGGTCGATACTCTCTTCTCGGTTCAGAGCGATAGCACGTCGCAACACCTGCTCACCAATCGCATCACTCGGTTTGATATTCAAATGGCGAAATAGGTGCTCAGAAACGCTCTCACGAGTAGGTGAAAATACCGTTGAGGGAATATAATGGTTGCTACCTTCTAATGGTAACAGGCTTGGTTCTCCATCAACCATCGCCGCGACAGAACAGTTCGCTGTTCCATAATCAAACCCAATAAACATAATATCCCCCACTCAACAAAAGGGGCGAGATGCTACATGAAAAGCCTTTAAATTACGAGGTCATTTGTCGATTTTACTTAGGGTCTGTTGACCTTTCGTGGTTAAATTTTTGTTCGAGATAGAATCGTTTTAGGCGCGGCAAGATGTATGTAGCCTAGTCATTCTAAGTAAATACATCTTAACAAAGTATAAAACGATTCTAACCGAACCCTTCGGGCAGCCTTTGTGGTTCATTTCTACTGTGTTATCGGCTTCTCATGTAGGCTAGCTACACTTCAAAGCCTCTGCCTTGTAGAAATTTCCCACAAAGTGCTGCAAAAATCAGCTCGAAAGATCAACAGACCCTTGTGTTTTTGGTTTGATGACTCTTAAAAAGGAAACAAATATGCTACATTTCAGCCCAAATGAATCATGGGTTAGATAGATGAAAACACCTTGCCGAGCGGCTTGTAAAAATAATGGCGGAATGTGCAGTGGCTGCTTTCGAACAATGGATGAAATTATAGGTTGGAAAGGCTTATCTGAAGACGAACGAACGTCAGTCATGGATAACCTTAGTGGCGAGAGTTCGACTCACCAATGTCCGCAGTGTCATGAGCCAGCTCAATGCGATATTAGTGCGGGTAAAGAGACGTGTTGGTGTTTTGAGTTAGAGAAGCGTGATACTAGCAACATTCCAAAGGCTGGTACTTGTATGTGCCGTAAATGCCTGTCTGCCTTGCCTATTCAGTAGCTTACGAACCTAGTCAAGAGTTTTCATACATAATCAACAGCTTGCAAACATAATCAATAGCTTACAAAGCTACTCAGCAGCTTACGAGCCTGTTCATCATATACAAAAAAGCGAGAGGTTGTTCTCTCGCTTCAAGATACGACATTAAGTTTCGACCTACTACTTACTAATAGTTATCTAGTTAGTGGTTACTTCGATTTTGCAATCAGCGCAGGCTGAGAAAACTCTACTCCGCTCCAGCCATGAGTCATGAAGTTACGAATATTTTGATGGTCAGTGTTGTCTGGAAAACCTAATACGTCATTACGATAAAATTGACCAAAACAAGCAAGTGTTTTCTCTGCAGATAGACCTTGCTCTAAACCAAAAGCAAAAATCTTACACGAACCATTATTCTGCCCAGCGGCATTCACTACATCGCCATTACGAAATTCACTCTCAGCAAAATCATAATGAGCTTCTATCACTTTTATTGTGTCTTCAAATTGCACGCTTTCTGGGGTATCAGCCAGAGTATTCAATAAGGTTTGCAGTTCCATTTAATATTTCTCCATCAAGTACATATCTGAAGCAGTGTATCTTGTTTTTCAGCAAGAGTAAGCCGTTGTTTACTTGAATCCGTTATTCATTTTTTTGACGTCCATGACTAATTACTTCAATGAAACTAATGACATATTTTTATCAGAGCGTTATATTATTTTATCAAACGATCAATATTGTTTAGTAACGAATATGCATAAAGACAGAAGGTTAGAACTGTTCAGATACCTTAAACCAGGTACAAAAACAGTGGGTGTATTGGAGTTTGGCCTAGATGACTCAATCCAGATCAGCACACTTTATATCGGACACAAAGAAGATCAGTACCTTATACTTGAACTTTCAAAAAAAGCGACCGAAGCACTAACGCTAAGAAAGCTCATCAACGTTGATATTATTGTTCGTGCTATTACCGATACTGAACTTGGACACATTGTCGCGTTTAAGACGACTGTACTGGCCCACATCACCTCGCCAGCACACCTTATCTTCCTTCGCCCTCCCTCAAGCTTTGCGAACAAACCTATCCGTGAACATGAAAGGTATAAGATGCGTCTCAGCTGTGAAGTCACTGTTGATACTCTATCACTAGACGCCACTCTGGTTGATTTTTCAGCTTCAGGCTGCGGTATCTATCTTACTCAACAGTCAGATATCGATGTGGGCTGGAAGATAAAAGTAAATTCCAATTTAAATGAACATTTGGATGACGATCTGGTTTACACCGTGGTGAGTAAGAAAAGGCAAAAACAAGGCTGGCTATTAGGCATTCAGTTTCCTCAACACCTAAATATGAGTGATGAGTTGAAAACGCTTCTGTTGGAACAAGCTTTTGTAACTGGCTCTATCTAAATACACGCTAACAGGAATACAAGCTAAAGGGAATACAGATACAAAAAGAGCTCTTACTCAGCTCGAAACCCGTAAAACTTATTCAATTTCATCAATTAGATAACACCATTTACAACCAGTTAAAGAGCACCATTTAATCTTCAGCTTAATGCTGAGTATCATCCCAGTACAATTGTTTGAAATGAACAAAAGCTTTGTGCAACGACGCTTCTTTTATCGGTTTTACGATCACGTAATTTGCTCCAGCAGCCATGAACCTTTCTCTTGTTGACTCTTGAGCATCGGCAGTACACGCATAAATCGGAGCTGTTACGCCAATTTGCTCTCTTAGTTGCTGAGTGGTTTCAATCCCACCAAGATTAGGGAGTTGATTATCCATTAAGATAAGATCGTAAACCGTGCTTTTTGCTAGCTCTATCGCTTCCAAGCCACCTTTTGCCCAAGTAACCACCATCCCATATTTTTTGCAAAATGCCTGTGCGATAAAGGCGTTGGTGTGATTATCTTCCACTAGCAGCACTTTCAACGAACGACTAAACAACGCCTCAGGATCGATGTGGGCTTGTTTCTTAACGTCGGCTAACAGAGGCTTGGAGTGTAACTCCACTGGGATTTCTACAATGAACTCAGACCCCAGATCTTTAACGCTTCGGACTTGAATGTCTCCCTCCAGCATATCGACAAGGTTCTTTACAATCGTAAGCCCAAGTCCTGTACCACCATACTCCCGAGTCGTCGTTTCTTCTGCTTGAACAAAAGGTTCAAAAATAGCATCGATCTTACTCTCATCAATACCGATGCCACTGTCTTTTACTCGAACAATCAAGCTAGCGTAATCAGTATTCAAGATACTTTCGATTTCAAAACTGACGGAAATACTGCCTTGATGTGTGAACTTAAGGGCGTTGCTCAGTAAATTAAACATGATCTGGTTCAAGCGAACCTGGTCGGTGTTTATTTCGATGTCATCAACCAAGTGATTCACAATGGTGAACTCGACGGATTTATCCTCACAAAGTGGGCGATAGATGCTATCTAAGGTGTTAACCAACTCTCCTAGAAGGAAATCTTTCTTCTGAATATTGAATTGTCCCTGCTCTATCTTAGAAAAGTCCAAAATATCATTTAGTACCGCCAGTAGATGTTCTGCACTATGACAAAGTACATCAACCTGATCACGGTTATCTTCACTGTGTATTGAACGTTTAAGCAACTGAGAGACACCGAGAATACCATTCAGTGGCGTACGAATTTCGTGACTCATTTTAGCGAGGAAGTCTGCACGCACACTGGCAAGATGCTCTGCCTCTTCACGCGCTCGATCTGCCTGTCTTTCTGCTTCTATAAGTTTAGTAATATCTTGACCTTGTACCACCACACCGCTGATGCCGTGTTCAACACGGATTGCAGACATGTTCCAGCGAAAAACCTTCTCGCCGATTGGCACGTTAATGCCCGTTAGTTTAGAGCCTTGAACCACCATCTGGATATTCGGCAACATACGGAGCTCAAACTCTCGAGCCATTGCACCATAGTTATCATCTTCATCAAATAGCGCCATACGAGCCGCTGGGTTCATCTGAATTAAGTCACCTTTTTCGGACCAAACCAAAATTGGAGAATGCGCAAAATTAAACAGATCTTGAAATTTTTGGTGTTGCTCAGATAAGCGCTCAAAAGTATCTTCCAACGTGCAGCCAATGTGGTGAAATTCGAAAATATTTGAACCATCAAACTTGCTGAACTCTTCATTGCCACTTGCAGAGCGAGTGAATTCCATTAACTTATCAAGTTCTGCTGCGACTTTTCTTTGAATCCAAGCTCGCGCAAGGAAAGACATGATGATGATCACCACAATCATAACAATGATGGTACGTTCATAATTGTCTTCGAGTGCAATGAGGTTAGTGTTTTTCTGGATCGCACGAATGGTTAGAGGAGTTTCAACAGCATTGATCTTAATGGTTGCAACAGTGACGAAATGACGAGGTAGTTGCTCATACGTTTTATAACTGAGGACGTCTTTTATCGTATAGCTTTCGTCGCCACTGAATGTCGATGTCACAGGAGTACCATGCGCTTCAATGACGATATTTTCGCAATTACTGCCTTGCTGGATAGATTCAGCCAATGGAAAGTTGTTGTCTAGAACAATAGCAACATAAAGCTGCCCTAGAACTTCACCAGTCTTGTTATCAACAATAGGCGTTCGTCGAGCCAACAAATGACGCTTGCCGATATCCGTAGCCAGCTGAATGAAGTGCCAGTTACTGCTAAAAGCGACCTCATCAGAAATATGTTTTAAATTGGACGTATCCAAACCATAGAACTGACCATTGCCATCTTCCCAAGCCAAACCGTTATAAGTAGAAACAAAGCGTAAGTCGGGAGCATGTTCCGGCTCGCGTTGGTCAACACCATAAAAAAAGTAGCTCAGAGCCTCTTCATTGTTGGTATCAAAATACTCCCTTAAAGTTTCACTGTGTGAGCTACTGTCTTGATGGATTTGCAGCACTGATAAGCGATAATCGAACATGTTTTGGATCAAGCTAGAAGTTTGCTTAACCGTTCTATTCGTCTCTTGCTTAACGATCCTACTGCTTGTTTCGTAGTTATGAATAAGCACGCCAAGTGCCATCACGCCTATCACTAAAATAATGATACGCGTAATTAATTTGGCTAAAGTGTTCTTTGGTGTAATGGCGTAGCTTTTTTTCATTATTGGTCTGAGTACCTAAATGCTCGCTGCTTAAGTTCTAAAATACGATCTGGAGAATCCTCTTTAGTCACAATTTCAAACTCACCTGAATAAACGGTAGGAACTTCCAACCCTGTAAGATCCCATTTAATCGCCTCTGCCATCGCAATACCCGTATCATCATTCATGCGCATGACCGTAACATCTAAGTCACCCCTTGCTATAGCTTCCAATTCTGCAGAGCCGCCTCCCCAGCCATTCACTAATACATCTCGACCAGATTCTCGAATAGCTTCTGCTGCGCCCAGAGCAATATCAGTTGCACATGCATAAATAAAGTTTAGATCCTTATCGTTAGCAAGGCTGATTTTAGCTGCTTGGTAACCGCTCTCTTTATTTGACTTAGTGTAAAAGGACGACTTAAGAGCAAAGTTAGTATCAGAATTCACATCATGGATAAAGGTATCTCCACGAGCATCACTGATATAACCTTCAGAACGATATAACACAGAATACTTGCTGTCCGGTTCACTCACTTGTTTGAAGTAATCCGCTAGCTTTAAACTACCCGTCATATGGTCGAAACCCACGTACATGAATGGCTGCCTATCGGCCCATGCACGTACTGGTGTGGTAATATTTTGCAAAATCAACTTGGTGTCCGTTGAGCTCAACACATGTTCAATAAACTTACGGTGTCGCGTCGTCTCTAACGTAAAAATCAAATAATCCGTTTTATTTTCAATCGCTTCTTGCAAAGAGATACTCTGCTGAGAGGGGTTAGCATTATCACGAGTAAAAACCTGATTTATTTGATAATTAATTCTCAATTTATCTAGGCGTTTCTCAAAGGCTTGGATATTACGAACCCAATAATCAGAGATCTGTTGCCCCGGGTACACAACTGAAATGGTGATAGGTTCATCCTGAACTTGCCTCAATGGCATAGGGGGATTTTGCACAGCTTCAACCATTTTATCGGTCAATGCTTTTTGCTCTGGAAATTTAGTGAGGTAATCCTGATATTCCCAATAGCCATTCAGCACGTGGGTACCGTGGGAGAGAGCAGACGCAGAAAACACGGCAACTCCCAATAATATAAGTAAACGTTTCATATTTTTCTCGTTTTATATGAGCTACTTTGGCTCATTTTTCAACCTAGCATGACACCATCTCTTTGTATGGCTGAAGGATATTATGTAGGACAACGAGGATAAATGATAGCGTCTAATACTAATTGGAATGCCATTCTAAATGTGCAGTGTGTAAATTTGGAATAGAGACTAAGATTAATGAGTCCTAAGATAAAAACAACTCAATTAAAAATAAAAACATTACCATTTAATCAATAACTTAAGGGGTAAACTTGCAACAATTCACGTGACTAACATTCAGCCGAGAATAAGAACTCTAACGATAAGTTACGATACTGGAATATACTGAATTTTGTCTTGTTGCCACTCAATGATTAGTTTGAGTGATACTAATTTTTCTTTACGAGATTTAGGTAATTGTTTGATCGCGTATTCGGTCTTTAACGCCTCACTTTTTGACCCAACACCAATACTCCAAACCAACTTAAGTGGGCCTTTACCTTTTAAGGCTTTTGCACCTTTGCCCGTTTGATGTTGTTCGAATCGACGTTCTAAGTTATTCGTCACTCCACAATAAAGAGCATTGTGTCGATTGCGGATCAAATACACGACCCAATCCGCATTTTTATCAGATTCCGACATTTAAAGCAGTGATTCAACCAGAGCCTTAAGCTCTGCCACTTCTTCACGTAAGCTCGCGACTTCGGATTCAAGTTCTTCAAACTTTTCACTGGATGCAGATGATGAAACAGCGCTTACCGATGCCGTCGCAAACGCTTCAATGTCTACTTCGCCGTTCAGTAAGTGTTGGTAGCGTGATTCTCGTTTACCCGCTTCTCGTGGTAACTTTACGACTAACGCACCCGCTTCTCTTGCCGCGAGTTTTTCGAGTATTGATTCAACCTCTTTCACATCGCTAAAGTTTGCAAGACGACCAGTTCGAGTACGAAGCTCACCCGGGGTTTGGGCCCCACGAAGCAGCATGCAGCAGATGATTGCACGCTCTTGCTCTGTAAATTGCAGATCACCAAATTCAGTGTTGCAGAAACGGTGCTGATACTTATTAACTCGGCTGTTGAAGCTGCTTTCATCGCTCACCATACGACGTCCTATCAAACCATCAACCGCATCTAAAACGTCTGACTCAGACAGAAAGAGCACAGGTTCACGGTTACTCTTTTGATTACAAGCCGTTGTTAAGCTATTTAGTGTCAATGGGTAATGATCTGGAGTAGTCACTTCTTTCTCGATCAAACAACCGATAATTCTCGCTTCAATTGGGGAAAGTACTGTGTTCATCGTTTTTCCTTTTTATTATTTTGATAATTCCATCTCAACATTTAACAATGCAGCCAGTCATGGCTAATGCTCAGACAAAATCGGTACTCGTTTCTTTCTGCCTTGTTCATCAATCATTATGATCTTAGAACGATTTAGCTCTATTTCCACGATTTCCAAATTAGTGCGCTCTTGTACATACGCATCACGAAGCTTATTTTGTTCTGCCGAAGATTCAACGACATCGTCGCCCAAATCTTCTGTTTCCAATTGTTGTTGATTCATTTCACATGTCGTATCAATGCAGTATCTAGATGGGATACTAACTTGAACGGTAAGATAAAAACAATCACACGTTAGAGAGAGTGACGAATAATTAAACAACCTTACTTTTGCTTTGATCTAAATACTGTTACATCATCAATTGATGTGCTTTAATCAGAACCAGACAACGTATTTGACGATTAGGAAAAGGAATCTATGAGCAGCGTATTTGAAATTGTTAACCAAGCACGACGTAAGAACAAACTTAAGCGTGAACTTTTAGACAACGAAAAGAAAGTTCGTGACAACCGCAAGCGTGTCGACCTTCTTGATAACCTACTTGATTACATCAAGCCAGAGATGACTCACGACGAGATCCTAGGCATTATCAAAAACATGAAAGCTGACTACGAAGACCGCGTTGATGATCACATCATCAAGAGTGCAGAGATCTCTAAAGCTCGTCGCGACATCAGCCGTCGTATTCGTGAACTAACAGAAGAAGACAAGCAAACTCAAGGTAAGAAGTAATCTAACCTAAAGAATTTACTTGCAACAATGTTAGTAACCCACTCTTTGTAGTGGGTTTTTTTGTGCCTAAATTCCGGCGTCTATACTTAATCGAACGTAATATCCTTAGTGTACGTAAGTAACTAGGTGAACGTTAATAACTAGGCGAACCTAAGCGATGGAGAGACTTTATGTACGGAAGTATTCTGATTACCTTGGCACTATCAACAACGCAACCTTACCCTGAAAAATTTGAGAAACTTTATACCGAAGAAACCGAAATCACTTATGACGACCTCGTGGTCGATGTTCATGGCTACAAGGTTCCCACGAGATCAGCATTTCGAGGTTGGATGCTCCTTAACCACGCCCAAGATCAAGTCAAGGCGATCGGACAGCAACTCAAAGATAACGGCATCACCCAAAGCATGCCTCTGCACTTAGTCTTGTTGCAAGGCACCGACTGGGCAATGAGCAACACCACTCTGTTTACCCTACCCAATAAAAAGCATGTACCAAAAATGATTAATACCCTTAAGTACATTCAACAATATATTGAGCCTGAGATTGGCGTTGTTATTCCTGTGTCTGGAGAAAGAACCGATATCTACAATAAGCAAGCGGGTGGCGCACTGCGAAGTAAACACTTAGAGTTCTGCGCTTTAGACTTAGTGCCTGCTAATGATATTACTCGCGAAAATCTACACGTGAAGCTTAAAAAGATTCATGCGGAATTTGGGCAAAAGAATAACGTTGGACTGGGTTTGTATTCTGGTGTTCGATTCCACATCGATACTTGTGGATTCAGACAGTGGTAAGAACACAAAAGGGTCATAAAGACACACAAATCAATAGAGTCACTGTGACTCACAAATAGAATCACGAAAAATTAAACTATTGATTTAACACTAAAAATATAACTGGAACGCTAATTGCTATTGATAACAAGTATCATAATTATTAATAGCAATTAGGAATTCAATATGAAGACGATGACTCAACGCTTTCAAACTCTACTTTCTGTTTCAAATTTCAGTTTAGCGATCACCGCCTTGCTAATGCTACTCAGTATTATTGTTGCTTATCCGATGGCCGATTACTTCTCACTACCCATTCAAATTTTCGCACACATCAGCACCATATTAGTGGCCGGGTTACTAAAAATCAGCTACGTAGGCCGCTGTGTTGCACAATACAGCCTTGGGCAAGAAGTACGCTAAATCACACAGCGCTAGCCTTGATACTGGAACCATTAGACAATATCAAGGCTACTGAAAAGATCATACAGTTGGTGGGATTTATAAGGTTTCGGCAAGTAGGCGTTCATGCCTGCTTCAAAGCAATTTTTGATGTCCTCTTCTAAGACACTAGCGGTTAAAGCAATAATGGGGAGTGGTGGGGTTTGTTGATCTGTCTCCCACTCTCGAATCACACGAGTCGCCGTTATACCATCCATAACTGGCATCATGCAGTCCATTAGAATGGCATCAAACTGAGCGCCCTGGGTGATGACATCGACCGCCTCTTGGCCATTGCTGGCAATCAAATATTCATAGCCCGCTTGCTCAAGGAAGAAGCTCGCTATCTTCTGATTCATCAGGTTGTCTTCAACAATCAGAATACGTCGATTCAGAGAACGAACTTCTTCATCTTTTACTTCCACCGTCGGTGATTGTACTTCACCGGCATCAAGCGATCGTAGGCTGTTTAAGAAGCGTCTACCCAAAAATGGTAATGTATGGGTCGAGTGAACCGTTTCTGTGATTAGATTGGTTTTAAATAGGTGATGCTGGCACACAATAACGCGAGTCAGCGGATACAACGCCTTTAACGCCTCAAGATCTTTCCTCATAGAGTGATGCAGCGTGTGACAATAAAGTACCAAGTCACTTTCTTTCAGGCTCTCACCAAGATCCGAAATGGATGACACAACATTAGGTCGAACATTTAAGCGCTCGCACTCTTTGACCAATTGATCGAGGTAATTGAAAGAATTAGAAATAATTGTCGCACGGCTTAGGTTATCGAACGTTTGAGCGTGAGCCTCGACCGTGTCTACGTACAAACAAAAGGTGAATGTAGAGCCTCCTCCTTTCACTGAGCGTGCGGTAATATAGCCGCCCATCAAGTCAACAAGCTGCCGACAAATCGCAAGCCCTAGCCCTGTACCGCCGAATTGGCGAGTAATACTGCCATCTTCTTGAGTGAAAGGTTCAAAAATGGACTCTAGCTTCTCTGGCTCAATCCCAATCCCGCTATCAGACACACTGCATTCAAGCTTACCTCGCCCCAAAGACATCGGTGTATAAGCAATATCCGTTGTAATCGTGCCTTTTGAGGTAAATTTAATAGCATTAGACAGCAAATTGGTTAGCACTTGTCGAACACGATACTCATCGAAAAACAGCTGTGTTGGGGTTTGAGCATCGATGTTGATATCGAGTTCAATGTCTTTACTGATCGCTTTCGACAAAATTACGCTCACCGAGTCGTAAACCGCTTCTCGCAAATCGGCATTATGCGGCGACAACATTAAGTTACCCGACTCTATCTTAGAAAGATCGAGAATGTCATTGAGTAACACCAACAACGAATGTGAAGACGACTCGATATCCTCAAGTACCTCTTGTTGGTTAGCACTCAGTTGACTCTGAGATAAAATTTCCGCCATACCGATAATTCCATTAAGCGGCGTACGTATTTCATGGGACATGTTCGCTAAAAATGCACTCTTGGCCTTGTTAGCCGAAATTGCATCTTCTTTTGCTATTATCAGCTCTTTGTTGTGTTGTTGATTGCGCTCCATAACTCTATTTAAAGTATCTACAAATTCAGCGAGCTCATCATTACCGTTGGTTTGTATGGCTTTATGCTTACCATCAGCGCATTCCGAAACCCCTTTTAAGATAAGTGATAGATTTCTATTTAAACGCAGAGAAGTGGTTGAGCTTAACCATAATAAGACACCTGCGACAGCAAGTATCAACAACGTCATTACCAAGGTTTGCTTTTTTTGTCGGTCAATACTCTTTGTTAAATCCAATTGAAGTTGCTTGGTATAAGCACCAACCGCCTTTGAGATCGCCAGTTTCTTTCGCTCTAAACTTTCCACATGTTCATATATTTCAGGTGCCGAGAAGTCACCTTTGAGAAGCCGAGCAGTAAAACGGTCTTGAAATTCATCTTGGGAGAACATGTTTAACAGTTTGCTAATTTCCAGCGAGTGGCTGTCTGATCGTAAAAACGTACCTAACAGCTGTTGTTGCCTGTCTAAAGCACCAACATAGCTCAATAAATATTGATCGATCAGCTCTGGAGAACGATACAAGCGGTAACTCAGCCACGCTTCTCGCTGAGTCCAGAACACGTAGTGAGTAAGATTGATAAACATCGCATCTGTTTGGCTGATCTTTTCGTCCACTATATTGGCACGATATTCAGACAGCTCCATTAACACGCCTTTTAACAGGTCAAAGGCTCGTTCTGTTTGCTGTGCGTTGCTGACAGTAATCTGTGATGCGTCGCTGTCAGTACTAGTGGTTACCCGCGCGAGCTTCTTTAACACACTCTTTAACTCAATCAACTGCGGCTCGACAGTCCAACTGTTGTCGAACTGTTGAAGTTGTATTTCGTAATGAGCAAGCCTATCCACTTCCGCTTGCAGCTTTAAAAACAATGGACCTTTCTCTGGGGAGTCTTTAGACAGCACTAACCATTGATAAGCACCACTTGAAACAGCATTAAAAGATTGAAGTGCTTCCACCTTAATTCGCGTTGCTTCAAGGTGATTCATCTTCTTATCGTTCTTGAGCACTTCATTGACTGTAAACCCAAACATGATGAATACAGAAACTGTTGAAAGAAAAATAAGACGCCATCTAATTGACATATTTATCATTTTTATAACGACTCCTTTCCCGATAGTATTTTTACCTAGCCCAATATAAGAATAGGACATTAACAGGAGTTATTGATCAAATTGAATATGAACAAATGACATTATTAGCTAATCATAGGGAATTCGCGTCAGTCGTTATCCACACACAGGATTTAAGGAGGAAGGTCTGTTTTAAACAAGTGAAAGGATAAGGTTATGCCTCTAGATGACCGCAAGTCACTGCTCTAGAAACCAATAAACACCAAAGTTAAGTCAAATTTGTGAGATCTAATCGTTTGCGTCACGAACTTTCTGTACTCAAACTCAGCTTATTCAAAGGTCGAACAAGAAAACTCGCTAAATACCTTATCCGTCGTTTACTTTTTAAGTGTAACTAGTGCTAATGATCACATCTTCAATGATCGCAATTCCCTTTATTACACATCATGTTTTGATCTGAGTATTTTTTGGCGAAAATTAAGTGCTACAGACTGTTAAAGTCAATAGCCTTTCTTGACACTAAAACCTTAATTTATGACCAATTAAAAGCCAATTTTCAGATAATTAATCTATGTTTATTTTTCCTAGCAGAATAACTCGTCGTACCTTACAATCCTGCCACATAAAAATTACAAATTACACACAAGGCATATCAAGCAAATTTAAGTGGCGTTAAAGACCACCAAAGCTTAGATAGCTCAACTCCCCCATGCACTCATGGCTACCCTACATTCGCTATGATTGCAGAAATTAACGTGAAAGGTCCCGAGTAAAGATGAGTCCCGAAAAGCACCTCCTAGACTGGCAAACTAGTCAAACTATTGCTGAATCAATCGCTCCTACTTTAGGTCAGTTGTACCGCCAAAAAGGCGTTGAAGTTATCCTCTTCGGTAAAACACTGGTTAACGCAACAACTATCGACATCATCAAAGCTCACCGCATCGCAAAACGTTACACAGGTTCTCCGCTTACCGCAGAACAGACTCAACCCATCATTCAACACCTTCTCTCTATGGACTTGTCTCCATGTCGTATCGATGTTGGTCGCCTTGCTCATACATTCTGGCAAGATCGCGAAGACACACACGGGTTGGATGATTTCCTACAAACTGCACTTTTAGAGTCGCTTGAAGGCGAGGCGATGACAGAACCTCGTGATGTTGTCTTGTATGGTTTTGGTCGTATTGGCCGCTTGCTCACTCGTCTATTGATCGAGAAAAGTGGCCCAGGTTACCCACTGCGTTTACGTGCAATTGTTGTTCGTGGCGGCAAAGATGGTGACTTAGAAAAACGTGCAAGCTTGCTACGTCGTGACTCTGTTCATGGCCAATTCAACGGCAGCATCGTTGTAGACCAAGAACGTAAAGCGATCATCGTTAATGGTAACTTCATCCAAGTTATCTACGCAAACAAGCCAGCAGAAGTGGATTACACATCTTACGGTATCGAGAATGCACTTGTGGTTGATAACACAGGTGTGTGGCGTGACGCTGAAGGCCTAAGCCAGCACGTTGCGTGTAATGGTGCGAAGAAGGTTCTACTGACTGCGCCAGGCAAAGGTGAAATCAAGAACGTCGTATTTGGTGTAAACCAAAATGACATTCAACCAGAAGATACGATCATCTCTGCTGCAAGCTGTACAACAAACGCAATTACGCCAGTATTAAAAGCGGTTCACGACAAGTTTGGTGTCCTATCAGGTCACATCGAAACGGTTCACTCATTTACCAATGACCAAAACCTAATCGACAACTTCCACTCAGGTGATCGTCGTGGTCGTGCTGCGTCATTGAACATGGTACTGACATCGACTGGCGCTGCTAAAGCGGTATCAAAAGCGATGCCAGAAATGGAAGGTAAGCTAACAGGTAATGCGATTCGCGTACCTACGCCAAACGTTTCAATGGCAGTAGCAAACCTAAACCTTGAGAAAGGCACAAACAAAGAAGAGTTGAACGAATACCTACGTGAAATGGCGCTATCTTCAACTTTATCTGCACAGATTGATTACACCGACTCAACCGAGATTGTATCTACCGATTTGGTTGGTTCTCGCCACCCAGGTGTGGTTGACGGTGTTGCAACTATCGCGCAAGACAACCGCGCTGTTCTTTACATTTGGTACGACAACGAGTTTGGCTACAGCTGCCAAGTTGTTCACTGTATGGAACAGATGATGGGTGTTCGTTACAAGACATACCCTGAAGTTTAAACGACTTCGATCTTGTAACTAACTCAGCGCAAACGGCTCCACAACATAATAATTATATCTGCGAAGTCTATTATGGGCTTCGCAACCCTTCTTGTTTTACTCCCCCGTATAAACAGGAAGGTTGCCACTTAGATCTGCTCTCTCTATCTGATCTAAGTGGCCTTTTTACATCTGTTACTTTAATTTTGGTCTCTATTACGCCAACTTTGTCTTTACCGTTCTAACAAAGCTCGACTTCACACCTGTTACAGCTCAACCTCAACATCTGACTGAATCGTACTCGAACACGCAAGGACATAACCTTGCTCAATCTGTTCTGGCGTCAATGTTTCTTGGCTGCTTGATTCCACTGAACCTTTGGTTACCTTGCACTTGCAAGAACCACAAATCCCACTGCGACAAGCAATAATAGTCGGAACGCCAGCTTTCTCTAATGAATCAGCCAGTGGTGTACCCACTTCCGCTTCTACTTCTGCGCCAAATGCAGGAACAAACACCTTAACAGCGCCATTTGAATCTGCAGACGCTTCCGCTTGTGATTCTTCTGAAGCTGTATTGCTATTGGTTAGTGAATCAGTGTTTTGGTTCGCTGGCGTGAAACTTTCTTGACAGAAGTTATCCATATTGAACTCAAGTTCTTTCAGGTAGTTTTCTATGTCTTGCATAAAGCTAACCGGCCCACACAAGTAAACGGTTCTGTCTAAAATGTCAGGGCTGAGTGTTACCAACCAACTCTTGTCTAGACGACCTTGGGGAGCAGTTGTTCCTTCACTGTCTTTTAGCAGCAATTTAAGATTGAAGTTGCTGTGCGCCTCATCAAGTTGGTTAAGCTCTTCAAAGTAGATGGTCTCGCGTCGATTACGTGCCATGTGAACAAAATCGATCTCAATATCACTGCCTTGAGCTAGCCAATACTTTGCCATCGCCATCACAGGTGTAATACCGCAACCTGCACTCACCAGCGTCACTTTTTTCGTCGCTGTTGGCATGCAATCAATACAGTTAAACGCGCCAGCAGGCTTCAATACTGAAACCTCATCACCTTCATCAAGCTCATCAACAATAAAGTTCGAAACCAAGCCACCTTCCACACGTTTCACCGTCAACTTCAGGCGATTATCTTCAGGACAAGAAGCCACAGAATAGGCGCGATAATCTGTTTTCGTCGGCATATCTAAACCCAGGGTAATAAATTGCCCCGGCTTAAAATTGAAATGTAAGTCTTGTGGAATACTGCCAAGCTCAAAGCTGACCGTATCTGGCGTCTCGTGCCATTTCTTTAAACACACTAAATTGATTGAATCGCTATCCGACCATGCATACATAGTTCACGCACCTTACTGATGATTAAATGACTAAAGATTTAAATCTAAAAAGCCCCGGAGCTGTTTGTTTTATTAAAAACGTCACAACAACGAGGCTTCAGGTTGGCTTAAATTAAGCCGCTAAGATTGTTTTAAGATCTTGTTCTGGCGTTGAAATAGAACGCATATCGAACTCGTCTTGCATAATCTTAAGTAGGTTTTCAGTTAGGAACGCAGGTGCTGTAGGGCCTGTGTAGATACCTTTCACACCTAGAGCGAACAGAGTAAGCAAGATAACGATCGCTTTTTGCTCGAACCAAGATAGAACCAGCGTTAGCGGAAGTTCGTTGATACCACAATCAAACTCTTGAGACAGTGCGATAGCAAGCTGAATCGCAGAGTAAGCATCGTTACATTGGCCAACATCTAACAGACGTGGGATACCGTTAATGTCGCCGAATTGGTTTTTGTTGAAACGGAATTTACCACATGCCAATGTCAGGATTACTGAATCTTCTGGCGCTTGAGCTGTGAAGTCTGTGTAGTAACTACGTTCAGATTTGTCACCGTCACAACCACCCACTAGGAAGAAGTGTTTGATGTTGCCTTCTTTCACTTGCTCAACAACCGCAGGTGCCGCTTCCATCAGCGCGTTACGACCAAAACCGACAGTGATCATTTGCTCGATCTCGTCGTGTTTGAAACCTTCTTGCGCTAGTGCACAATCAATTACTGCGCTGAAATCGTCGCCTTCAAGGTGATCAACACCCGGCCAGCCCACGATGCTGCGTGTAAATAGACGGTCTGCGTAAGAACCTACATCAGGGTTAAGCAGGCAGTTAGACGTCATTACAATTGCGCCAGGGAAGTTAGCGAATTCTTTTTGCTGGTTCTGCCAAGCGCTGCCGTAGTTACCCGCAAGGTGTGGGTACTTGTTTAGCTCTGGGTAACCGTGTGCTGGTAGCATCTCACCGTTAGTGTAAACGTTGATGCCCTTGCCTTCAGTTTGTTGAAGAATCTTTTCTAGATCATGTAAGTCGTGACCAGAAACAAGAATACAGTGACCTTTTTTAGTCTTCACATTCACGGTTGTTGGTTGAGGGTGACCAAAGGTATCTGTCTCGCCTTTGTCTAGCATTTCCATTACTTTGTAGTTCATCAAGCCAATCTGCATTGATGTATCAAGTAACTGTTTTAGATCGGATGGATCTGTACCTAGGAACGCCATGATTTCATGGTATTCAGCAAAAATAGCGTCATCAGTTTGACCAAGAACACGAGCGTGCTCCATGTAGGCTGCCGCACCTTTTAAGCCGTATAGGCAAAGAAGACGAAGACCAATCACATCTTCGTGTTGAGAATCGTGACCACGGTTTACAGCAGCTTGAGGCGCAAGTGCCAATAGCTCTGAAGAATCTGTTGGAAGATCGAACTGTGCTGCTGCAGAAAGCTCTGGAATTTCAAAACCAATCAATGTTGCTGCTGCACGAACTTTTTGCTCTAAACGCTGCTTGAATTCATGAGACTGTTGTGCGAATTCGATAATACGAGCAGGGTCGAAGTTAACGTTAGTCAGTGTTGCGAAGAACGCTTTTGGCGCCCACTCATCAACTTCTGTATCAATAACATCGCAAGCGCGACCTAAGCTTGCCCAAAAAGAAACGCCTTGAAGAGAATGCACCAACACGTCTTGAAGGTCGGATACTTCCGAGGTTTTTCCACACATGCCTTGTGCGAAAGAACAGCCTTTTACGGTTGGGGTTTGAATTGTTTGTTCACATTGAATACAGAACATATAAGGGGCTCCAGTAATTTTTTATTAGCTGTAAGTACTTTGCTTACAGTGACTTATTCCAACCCCTATAGAGCATCAAGCGTGCCAACTTTTAAGTTATTGATTTTATGGAACTTACTGTTATTCCATAATTTTAGTGCGTGATTATGACTACATATAAACTCTCAATCCACACACACCTGTGTCATAGTGACTCTCTGATATTTATTAACGGTGTTCATGTTTCGTTCAGAATGGAAGCGATATAGTAACAACATAGAGAAAAGAGGAATGAATATGAAAAATATATTAGTTACGATTGTTGCGTTGTTTACTGGCCTATTGGCGTTATTCACGAGCTTGATTCTTGCTATTCCTTTAGCTATTGCAGCTTTAATCACTGGCAAGCGCATTCAGAATCAAATGAAAAAACAGGGTTTCGGAGCTCACATGAACACACGTCAATCATCTACCAGTGATGCCGGTGTTATTGAAGGTGAATACGAAGACCTTTCAAGCAGAAAGTAATCTAAACTTCAGTTTCAGACATAGTAAAAGAACAACAGAGACAACATCAAAAAATGCATAGAAATACCATTCTAACGCTACTCGCCTTAACGACTTTAAGTCTCGTTGGTTGTTCCAACGAGACAACGATACCTGCTTACGAAACATCTCCAAACTTGCCTGAATATCAGCAAGACAGCTTTGATGCCTACGTCAATGAAACTCAAGATTGGTTATTGAAAAACCGTGTATTCATGACCAAAGACAAGCAGCTAGAGATTCGACTCAATTCACCCACCGAATACAAACCTGCGGCACCTAACGGTAAGGCAGTTTTATTGGTACATGGTTTAGGTGATTCTCCGTACTCATTTAAAGACATCGCAACGCACTTAGCAGAACAAGGCTACCTAGTGAGAACGGTATTGCTACCGGGCCACGGCAGTCGTGTCGGTGACTTAATGCAACCAAGCTTAGAAGATTGGCAAGGTGTTGTAGCTCATCATACGAAGCTATTGGAGCAAGAGTATGATTCTGTGTGGCTTGGCGGTTATTCAACAGGTGCGAACCTTGTGACTTCACAGGCGATGAACGATCCTAAGATCTCTGGGTTACTGTTGTTCTCTCCTGCGTTTCAACCGAGCTCTTCTGCAGTTCAATATGCGGAGCTAGCAAGCTATTTTGTCACTTGGGCGGATCAAGATCCTGAAGACAATGTACTTCGCTATAACTCACTGCCAATGAATGGTGCTTCGGTTTACTACCAAACCTCAGAAGTGGTTCGTGAGGGCCTTCAAGACAAACACTTTGATAAGCCCGTGTTTATTATGATGAGTGAAGGCGACAGTGTCATTGATACCCACTTCGTTCAGCAGGCATTTACGGAATCCATGCCAAACCCAAATAACGTGTTGATTTGGCAAGGGGAAACCACACTTGACGATCCTCGCGCTGTTCAATACAGCATGAAGATCCCAGAGCAACGTATTTCGAACGGCTCTCATATGGGTTTACTGTTCTCGCCAAGCAATCCTTACTACGGGATCAATGGTAGCGAGAAGATCTGCTCCAATGGTCAAGAGGAAGGTTTTGAAGCACAGTGCAACGCGACAAGTGAAGTGTGGTACTCAGCGTGGGGATATCGTGAAGAAGGTAAAAACCATGCGCGTTTGACCTACAACCCGTACTTTTCAGATTCCATGGAAAAGCTCGATGCGGTGCTGAATTCAGAAGGCTAACAAGCTCAAGTCTTTCGAAACCAATCCATAGAAGTCAAAAAGGCTCACTAGATAACGTCTAGTGAGCCTTTTTAATGGATATCGTTTCTTACCAATATATGGACTACCGCTATATCGTCCACACCACGCGCACAGCGAGCAGAATCAACACCACGCCTGATAATCGATCGATCAACTGCGCTTTTGCTCGAATGCGCTCTACGATCAACGGGCTAGAGAGCACCAAAGTGATAAAGGTATACCAAAGGCCATCAACAATCAGCGGCGTTGAGACAATAATCACTTGATTGCTCAGTTCATTACCTAACGCCACAAATTGGCTAAATAGAGCGATAAAGAACAGAGCGATCTTAGGGCTCAAGATAGAGATCAAGAAAGCCTCGCGAGCAGACTGCATGTAGCTCATCTGTTCACCCGCTTCCAATTTCGCAGCAACTCCACCTTTTGAGCGCAACGCGTTTACACCGAGATAGAGCAGATACACAGCACCCGCTAAACTGATCCCTTTGAACAACATTGGTGATTGCTCAAGTAACACCGCTAAACCGACAATGGTTGCGAACGCGTAAATACCTATGCCCGCAGCGTGTGACCAAGCTGCGATAAGTCCGTTCATACGGCCACCAGCCAAACTATGCTTAGCGATCATCGCCAAGCTTGGGCCCGGAGACATTGCACCCAACAAGCAAATCGCTAACAAAGAAAACCAAATTGTTACTGTCATCATTCCATTCCTAGTAAAACAAAGCGCTCTAGCTGAACACTCTACAATTAATACTCAATACTTAGCGCTTACAATAAGCCGCAGTAGGTATTATTTGAAATCAAAGATTATCATCACTGGTATGATTAGAAATCATACTTATATTGTAACTCGACTTTTGAATGGCTTTAAACGCTTTCTCTCGAGCCCATTTATGGGCAGAGTCGTTGTCATACTTAGGATGCCACATCAGCCAATAGGTATGCATTTCTGTCTCAAACGGCAGAGAAAAGTAAGCGACATCGAGATGACGACCCAAGTTATAAGCAATATGCTCCGGCACAATCATCAAGTAGTCGTCTTGCATTAACACGTTTCCCGCCGATGAAAAGAACGGTACCTGCAACGCGATTCTGCGTTTATGTCCCTGTTTCTTTAACGCAATATCCGAATAACTGTCTTTGTCTCCCCCACCCGTAACTTTGATATGTGAGTAACTCACGATGTCTTCCGAGCTTATGGCTGATTGCTTAGCCAACGGATGAGAGGCTCTCATCAAACACACGGATTTATCCTCTCCGAGCTTGATACTTGAGACATGATCCGGCTTTTTGGGGAACATACTCGACGCCAAATGAATACCTGATTCATTGAGCGTTTCAAGGAAGTTAGGCTGCCATAGACGATAAGCCAAGTTGATATGAGGCGCGTCCTTCGACACCTCGGACACAATAATGGGCAAAATATACTGAGCAACATAATCACTCGAAGCCAACACCAATTCACCTTGCCAATCTTGTGGATCAAATGGCTTATCATCTAATAAGTGGTCAAACTCGCCAAGCAAGTCGTCGAGCTTGCCTTTAAGCAATAAAGCGCGGTTGGTTGGAACCAGTTTGTTCCCATCACGAACCAAAAGAGGATCACCACATAGATCTCTAAGCTGAGCCAGTTGACGGCTCACCGCCGACTGCGTGATGTGCAGACGCTGAGCTGTTCGACTGACATGGCACTCTTCAAGAAGCACATGCAGCGACCGCAGTAAATTTAAATTGATATTACCTAACATCAGCAACCTTAGAGCGAATAAAAATAGAGTGAGTAACAATAAGTTGAGTAAGTACGGACAAATGACGACACGGTGAAGGTAAGCAGTATTAACTCAAGACATATTAAAAGACGAAGTTTGCTTGTTGAAGAATTCAGTTAAGACAGTATGAGTCATAAGATGTCGAAGTTCAGGATAGCCTTGCAGCTGGTCGCGAATTTGGTTCAAACGCTCCATGCTTTCAACTTCAACATAAAGCATCATGTCGGTCTCACCGCTGATAGAGTGACACCACTGCACACCATCAATAGCGTAGATATTTTTAGCGTAAGACTCACAATTATGGTTACTGCTCGACATGTCAAACTTCAAAGAGATATAAGCGCCAACGTTCTTCGGTAAATCAGGCTCGGTCACCTGTGCACTAGATCCTGTAATGATCTTATCGTTTTCCAGCTTCTTGATTCTGGCGTTAACTGCAGAGCGAGACAGGCTGACATCTCTGGCGATATCGCTCACTGAGCATCGAGCGTTAGTTTTTAGAATATCTAAAATTTGGCGATCAAATTTATCCATGCTTCTGATTCTTTCCATTTATTGTTCTATTTATAACGCCTAATTTGACACAACTTTCCTACTTATAACAGCCATTATGACCGCCGACACTTTCACGCTTAATCAAATTAATACCGTTAAATTGACGGTGTCTTAAGACGTTTCGCTAGCTGTACTATTGATGTCGACAATGTATGCTTTCAATCTCAGCCTCACAAGACTGCACCATAAAATCGATATCAAAGCCAATAGCAAGGACAGCGAATGACACAACTCAAACAAGAAATCACGCTTATTTCAGGAATCGGACAACTCTCGACGACCTTGCTAGGCACTGGATTATTTATGATCCCTGCCATCGCAGCAGGCATTGCAGGGCAGTTGTCACTACTCGCGTGGTTAATCCTGTTTATCGCTATTTGCCCGATTGCACTAACCTTTGCCGCACTAGGAAAACGCTACCCCAATGCAGGTGGCACGGCCTATTTTGTGCGTCAGGCATTCAGTGAGCGATTAGAAACCAGCGTGGCTTGGTTGTTTGTGAGTGTTATTCCTGTGGGTATTCCGGCTGCGATTGCATTGGCTGGAGGTTTTGCTCAACAGTTGTTACCCGCACCTCTCGACACCCCACTGGGTGCTCAATCCTTTACCGTCGCCCTACTTATTGCCGTCAATTTGATGGGCAGTAAGTCTTCTGGCCGCTTACAAACGGTGATCGCCTTGTCGATTTTTGCCTTGGTTAGCGCCTTTGTTTGGAAAGCCGACATCACAGCAGCTGACATCGCAGTTCCGACCATGACGTCCGATTCGATGTGGTCGATTGGCGCAGCCTTAGCGGTGATGTTTTGGTGCTTTGTCGGGATAGAAGCCTTTGCTCACATGGGAGAAGAATTTAAAAATCCACAGCGTGACTTTCCCATCGCAATCATTGCAGGGTGTTTCGTTGCGGGCATAGTGTACTGGGCTTGCTCGGTGGTTATTATCAAGCTAGGCGCTTATGGTTCACCTGAATTTGATGCTGCATCCATCCCGTGGGTAACAGAACAACTGTTTGGTAATGGCTTTAAAACCGTCATCAGTGTACTTGGCTTCTTTGCTTGTTTTGCTAGCCTAAACCTTTACACCCAAAGCTTGTCTCGCATGATATGGGCTCAAGCTCGCCAACACACTCCGACCAATAAAATGGCGCAGCTCAACAGCCGTGGCGTACCACTTTATCCAACCTTAGCAATCGGCTTTATTGCGCTTATTTCGTGTGTAATCGGCGAGCTGTCTAATCTCGATCTCGAATTCTTTCTTAAACTCGCCAACGGTATTTTCGTTCTGGTTTATCTGCTTGCAATGTTAGCGGCCTGCCGATTACTGACTGGCGCATCTAGATACACCGCCATGCTCTCACTGGTCATCTGTACCTTGGTGTTTATCTGTTTAAGCTGGTCGATGCTCTATGCCGCCACTATTTTTGTGACATTGTCACTCCCTTGGCGTAAATGGCTAGGTAAAAGTAAACCCACCGTTTCTGTCGACAAGCTATAACTCGATTAATGATGAATCGACAAATTGTAAGCAAGCCCAACCAATATTACTGATAAAAAAGCCGAGCGATCTGTTTGATCTTCGGCTTTATGTCAGCCAGTCGGATATTACCAAACCCCAGCACTGCACCACTCCAATCACGAGCATCACTTGATCCATATTCATAAAAGTCAAAAGGACGAATGATGATATTTTCAAACTCTGCTCTACGGCTCCACTCATGTTCAGATATCCCTTGATACCACTTCACTGTCACATGTAGCCCTGCAGCCTGACTGATCACTTCAAGATCGCCATGAAACTCACTTTTAATCGCTTCTATCATCGCTTCATGCTTGAGTTTGTATGAACGACGCATCTTTCTAATATGGCGCAATAAATCGCCTTCACGTACAAAGTCCGCCAGCGCTTCTTGTGTATGTGAGGCCGTGTCTCCAGTGAGCGCATCTTTAATCTCAAGACACTTCGCCACCAGACTTTCTGGCACCACCAAATAACCTAGTCGCAAGCCATTGAACATCACCTTACTCAGGGATCCGACATAGATGATGCGATCATCGAACCCTAACTTTCCCGCTAACCCTTGCATGCTGGTATAAGGGCGATGAGCAAACTGAAACTCACTGTCGTAATCATCCTCAATGATCCATGACTGATGTTGATTGGCCCAATCGATCAGTTTAAGTCGTTGCTCGGTATTTAAGGTCGTGCCCATTGGGTATTGGTTACTCGGCGTGACATACAGAGCCTTGCCGTTACTGGACAGCACTTTTTCAATATCTAATCCAACCTTTTCACGCACACTCACACCGTCTAGCTCTAGCCTCAACAGATCGATGATTTTATGCACTTGTCGATAGCCGGGCTCTTCCACAAGGATTTTGTCCCCCATCGCTAACGTCGCCATCAAACCAATTGAGATGGCTTGCTGCGCACCTGCGGTGATGATGATTCTATCGGCACTGCAGTGAACCGAGCGACTACTCGCAAGATACCCGCTCAATGCTTCCCTCAAGGCCAAGCTTCCCTGAACCTCTTGATTACCCGCAATGTTCTGACGTGTAGAGTGACGTTGCAGCAATCTCTGCCATTTCGCAAAAGGGAACGCATCTAAGTCAGGGACTCCGGGGGCAAAGCTGCGGTTAATGTCGTTAGGTGTCGCTATGTTTGCACTCGACTTACTTATTACGTGCTTAACCTGTGTACCCTGAACACTGTTTGCCTGAGACAAACTTAAGAAGTGTTCTGGTTGTTCAACTGACACGTAAAAGCCTGAACCTTGCTTACTCTCGATATAGCCTTCAGTAACCAGTTGTTCATACGCGTAAATCACCGTATTTCGACTTACTGACAATTCCACAGCCAACTTACGTGTTGAAGGTAACTTACTGCCCTTGCTCCATAAATCTTGAACGATCTTCTCTCTGATCGCGTGGAACAAGGCGGTTTGACGTGTGTCATGTTGCTCGTCTAACTGTAGGTCACCGATATCAATAGGCTGCATAACTGGATCCAAATAGTGTTTAAAAGTGGCTCTATTTAAGAGACCAGTTAATCGCTACATTAATCAAAAGGCAATGATTAAGGAGCGATTATGTTATCTAACACGAAAAGAACCACGATTAAAAAAGGGGCTCACAAAGCCGTATTTGAACAAGAGAAACTTCATCAAATCATAGATGAGAGCTTAATCGCACACATTGCATTGCAGGGCGAACAAGGGCCAATGGTTATCCCGATGCTTGCGTGGCGAGTGGATGATATGGTCTACATCCATGGTGCTAAAAACAGCCGCTTGTTGAAAGGCTTAAAAAAAGGAGAGCCAACCTGTTTAACGTTCACTTTGTTCGATGGTTGGGTGTTAGCTCGTTCGGCATTTCACCACAGTGCGCATTATCGTTCTGCAGTGGTGTTGGGGTCATTTTCAGTCATCGATGACAACCAAGAAAAAGATCGCTTATTGAACATCTTCATTGAGCAAATCGCGCCGGGAAGAACCGACGAAGTCAGGCTCAGTAATGAGAAAGAGCTCACCGCCACCGAGCTATTGGCGATCCCTTTAACAGAAGCATCCGTGAAGATTGGTAAACATGGTGTGAATGATGATAAAGCTGATATGGATATCCCTGTATGGGCTGGCGTATTACCTTATCGAACGGTCGTTGGGCCATTAGAAACCGTTCCAGAGCAAGAAGGCATCATTGAAACACCAGATTACCAACAAGCCTATGGTGAGCGCTGGTATCAGAATTGATACGCAAAGATGGTCAACTTAATAAAATTGCATACAATCTGAGCTACAAAAGATTCAACATAGCAAAAGAATGTAGTCAGACAATGAGAACGAATAAGGATATTCTACCATTTCAAGGCTTGCTCAATGGCATTGGGCAAGTCTATTTCACTCCGTCGGTCATGACGTCGTTTCTGCTATTGTTTGCCATTTCTATTGAGTCACTTGCGCTGGCTTTTCTTACCTTGTTTGGCGCCAGTTGCAGCTACGGATTTGCCTTACTGACCAATAAACCGTCTCATGATATTGAGAATGGCATGTATGCGTTAAATGGCGCACTGATTGCTTTGTTCATCGGGAATTTTTTTGAAGTAAATGGGTGGCTGATTATAGTAGTAGCCCTCGGCTCGCTGATAACCGTACCCATCGCCAAGATCGTGTTTAACTTTAAGAAGTATCACGGTTACACAAGTGCCTTTATCCTCACCTCTTGGCTGATTTATGCTATCCAATCAACCTTGGGGCTATCGGCGTTTTCGGCACCTGACTCCGCACTGAGGCCACTAATCAGTCTTGAGGTAGGCTCGTGGTTCAGCTTACCAACAGCGGTGCTCCCGTTATTGAAAGGGATCAGCCAAGTCAGCTTTATCGATAATGCACTATCGGGTCTAGTCATCTTGGTTGCCATCGCACTCAACAATATCAAGCATGCGCTATGGGTAGTACTCACAGTGTTAATCAGCACTGTTTTTAGCCACATGATTGGCGCTTCTGGCGCGCTAATTGAGCAAGGTCTTTACGGGTACAACGCCACTCTTGCCACTCTAGCACTTGTGCTCTATCCGCGAATTCCTTGGCCGTTAATCCTATTAGGCATGCTGTTGAGCTGTCTCATCACACTTGGTTTTCATGAACTGTCACTGCTACCACTTACCGCGCCTTTTGTCCTTAGCACTTGGATAATCGTTTACCTATCCACTCATTTTAAAAAGCTAGATGAAGACTAATGATGATCAGTATTGACTATCAAAACGCTCAATATACTGCTTAGGCGTCAAACCTCGATGTTTCTTAAACATCCGATTAAAGCTCGCGACGTTGGTATAACCTAACCTCTTCGAGACCTCTTCCACTGGCACTGAATACATCAGTAGCTCTACCGCCACGTTGCTTAACGCATACCCCATAATGGTAGAAAAATTGATGCCCGATTTATGCAAACGGCGTTGAAACTGCTGCTCAGAGAGCCCTAATAAACTGGAAACCTTGTGAAGGGTTGGTAAACCAAAGTGGCGACTGTAGTTGATCATCTCATAGGTGACCTTATGTTCATCACCAGCATCTGGCATGTTTAGATAGTTATCCAAGTCATGAAAGTTCATCGCCAGATTTGCTTTACTGTTCGATAGTGATTGATTGATGGATAACCTCGATTCACTCGGGATCCAAACCTCTGTGCGAGGCTGTCCCCATTGAATCGTACAGCCGAAATATTCATGGTAGAGGTCAACATTCTCTCGACGACCGGCTATTGAAACCGCGACGGGTTTAAAGTCATCACCCAAATATCGACGTAAAATCTTCATAATGAAAACCGCGACTCTTATTGAGTCATGCACTTTACCCGTTTCTGAGTAAGCAGGATTGTCGTAGCACCATTTAATCATTGTCCCTACCTGTGCACCGTATAAGAACGCACCAGACTGTAAACAGTGCAGGCCGATGTTCACTCGGCGGATCGTAGAAGCAAGATCATGTCCAGAAAAAAACCAGTTGGTTAACGGGCCTAATTTTTCAATATCCACCCGGTCAGACAGTTTCAGAATAATATCTGGATCATTAGTTTGCTGTTCAAGAAACCCATACCATTTATCGACTTCATTGACCGGAATTAGATTCATTGAGTTAGTAAATACAGACTTCGGAATACCTAAACGCTCCGTATTAACCACAGGGTTTGTGACAGCGTGTTGATAAATACCCAAAATCCCTAACGCTCTTAAGAAGTTACAATTGTTCATTCGTCGCTAACCCTTAGAAAGGAGATCATAGATCAAATCATATAATTGCCATTATCGAAGTAATTAGTAAATTTACAACCTGTAAATCCAACTTCCATCACACTCGGCGTTCAAATTTTACTTAGGGTTGATCAATGAGTTTACTAAGTGTCCCATTTGTTGGAACAGGCGCAGACACCGCATTACACGTCGTAGCTGGCGTTGTGTTGGTCGCAACAATCGCAGCTGCATGTTACGGCTTTTGGCGTGTTCATGAATTACCAATCAATAAAGCCCACAGTAAAGAGCATCACCAGCTCGGTTTAATCACAGCTTTAACTTGGATTGGCTTCATATGGCACTGGGTATGGGTACTTGCCGTCATTTTAGCGTTTGTTGATATGGAAAAAGCCATCATAAACCTGAGAGACACATGGAAAGCACCTGCGGAACCAACAGAACAACAAGTTAAGAATGATCAAGATGGGGAGAGCCAAACATGTTAGAAGGCTTAGCTCTGTGGGCACTGTTCATCTATCTACTTAGGCTTATTGGTATGCCATGGAATAAGGGCACCAAAGCATTTTCTTATCTAGGTGGTACATCATGGTTATTGTTTGTTTGGGTTGGACTCATTAACTACACACCGATGGATCTCTCTGGAGGTTCAGTCGTTCAATCACCACACATTCAGCTACGTCCAGATTCAACCAATGTGTCAGGCAAAACAACCAAGGTTCACATTAGACCGAACCAAGACGTGATTGAAGGTCAGCTCATTTACGAAATTGATGACACCAAATATGTTATTGCGAGAGATAAGGCTAGCGTGCAACTTGAATCGGCGAACGTTGCTTTAGATACCGCTCGCCAAGAAGTGAGCATCGCTAAAGTAAGCTATCAGTCAGCGCTTGAAGATATCAAAGCCTCTGTCGCTCAGATAGAATCAGCAAAAACAGATCTTGTTCTGCAATCTAAAACACTTGACCGTTACCAAAAGCAAAACAAAGTGGTAGAACATACGATTACTGAGACTGACATCGACCAACAAACGGCAAAGGTAGACTTGGCAACGTATAACGTCACCACGTTGGAATCTCAACTGAGTAAGAAAGAAGTTGATGCTGAGAACGCGAAGTTAAACATCCACAAGGCAGAAACCAACGTCAGTAAGAAACAAACTGAGGTAGATTCGGCAAAAGCAACATTGGCTCAAGCTCAATGGGATTTGAACAGCACCAAAGTAACAGCACCGACTGACGGCTTTGTAACTAACTTCATTCTTCGTGAAGGACAACGAGTATCAATGATGCCTCGTATCCAAATGTACACTGAATAAAAATACGTGTTAATGCGAGTGAATCACCAAGCTATTCGTAACGTAAAAGTGGGCCAGCCTGCTGAGTTTGCAACGGCGGTATACCCAGGCAAGATATTCTCCGCAACCGTAGAAGGCATTGTTGAAGCGACGGGTGAAGCACAAGCTAGCCTGTTAGGTATTGATGAACAAGTTCGTGTCACCACAGGTAGAAACCTTCAGAACAAGCACCACTTTGTCCGCTTAAAAATTGACGAGGCGGAAGGTTACGATATTCCAGTCGGCTCTGTAGGGTTAGCTTGGGTAAGCGGTGAGAAGCCTATCAGCTTTATGGCGTTCCTAGACGTAATACGCGGGATCATCATTAGAATGAAGTCCCAGTTATATTTCTTCTACTCGATCTAATACTTGTTTTAGATAAAACGATACAAAACCCGTGAGATCTGAGATCGCACGGGCTTTTTATCTATTTTACCGTTAGTTGCAGACAGAGCAGCAAAAATCAAAAAACTAAGCAGTATTCAGTATTCAGTATTCAGTATTCAGTATTCAGTATTCAGTATTCACTTTTATCGTTTATTCCTTAATGACAAGCAATACAAATCGCAAAATGCAATTGCAAAACGCAACTGCCAACTTCCAAAATGCAAGCAAACCGTTTAAATACGCACCAAATTGCTATAAAACACCCATTTTACGTTACTTTAAAAGTTGGCACACTAACTGCAATGTACATATTGACCCTTCTTAAGCCGAGGGTCACCTAGCCAACTGACGTTGTTAGTGAACCTTTCTTGTTCACGATATATATAGGCCAATTGCGAGTATTGCGATTGGCCATTTTTTTGCCTGCAATTTAAGAAACATCGCCCATCCAATATACAGACACCCATTCACAGCCATAATCGCCAGCATTCATAGTGAGGTTCAACTCTGGCTCACCACCTACGCCATAGAAAACGTTTTCTAATTATTTTTTAAGAATAAATATGAAAAGTAACCTTATGTTTTAAATGTCTATTTTTAACATAACCGCCTTAATCGATGGCTTATTGACAAAACTAGCATTGACTATGTTATTTATATCACGATAATGCGCACGTTTGCCTGCAATACGGCGACCGTTAATTTTAATTTTGAACAATTGCGGAGGTAAAAAATGGCTGCGGATAATAACTACAGTCTAGGGCCGGTTCCTACATCGGCTAGGAAAGGAGTTGCTTCACTCACCATGGTAATGCTTGGACTCACTTTCTTCTCTGCAAGTATGTGGACAGGTGGTTCACTCGGGACAGGTCTTTCATTCAACGATTTCTTCCTCGCCGTTCTCATCGGTAACCTAATCCTCGGTATTTACACTTCTTTTCTTGGCTACATCGGCTCATCTACTGGCCTCTCTACTCACCTTCTTGCTCGTTTCTCTTTCGGTACTAAAGGCTCATGGCTTCCTTCTGCGCTACTTGGTGGTACACAAGTCGGTTGGTTTGGTGTGGGTGTTGCGATGTTTGCTATTCCAGTTCAAAAAGCAACGGGCATTGATACCAACACCTTGATTATCGTGTCTGGCTTGTTGATGACGGGTACAGTGTACTTCGGCATTAAAGCGCTAATGGTGCTTTCAGCGATTGCAGTGCCTGCGATTGCGATTCTGGGTGGTTACTCAGTACTGACTGCGGTAGACAGTGTTGGTGGACTAGAACAACTGCAACTAATTAAACCAGAGACACCAATGGACTTCTCAATGGCTCTTGCAATGGTTGTAGGTTCATTTGTTAGTGCGGGTACGCTAACGGCCGATTTTGTTCGCTTTGGTAAAAAGCCTGCGAGCGCAGTATTAATCACAATGGTCGCGTTCTTCATCGGTAACTCACTGATGTTTATCTTTGGCGCAGCCGGTGCAGCAGCAACAGGCCAATCAGACATTTCAGATGTGATGATTGCACAAGGGTTACTGCTTCCAGCGATCATCGTGCTTGGCTTGAACATCTGGACAACCAATGAGAATGCACTTTATTCATCGGGTCTGGGTTTATCTAACATCACTGGTCGCTCAAGTACTACAATGTCTATCATTAACGGCATTATCGGTACGATTTTCGCGCTTTGGTTATACAACAACTTCGTTGGTTGGTTAACCTTCCTTTCGCTGGCGATTCCACCAATTGGTGGCGTAATCATCGCCGACTTCTTCGCGAACCGTAAACGTTACAAAGATTTTGCAAATGCAGAGTTCCAAACCGTAAACTGGGCTGGCATTATCGCGGTAGCAACAGGCGTAGCCGCTGGTCACTTCCTACCTGGCGTTGTTCCTTTGAACGCAGTGTTAGGTGGTGCAATCAGTTACCTCGTGCTTAATCCTCTATTGAACAAAAAAGCTCTGAAATCTCAGGCCGCTTAAGGACACACTATGACAACCTTATTAATCAAGAACGCGAAACTTCAAGACCAAGAGGGCTTGAAACAGATTCTGATTGAAAATGGTCAATTTTCTCGCATTCTCGATAATGACGCGCAAATCAATCATCAAGGCGACACCCTTGATGCTGAAGGTGGCATTGCAGTTACTCCTTTCTGTGAACCGCACATCCACCTAGATACTACTCAAACTGCTGGTGAGCCTAACTGGAACATCTCTGGCACTTTGTTTGAAGGTATTGAGCGTTGGGCTGAGCGTAAAGAACTGCTATCAATCGAAGACGTAAAGTCTCGTGCCAAGCAAACACTGAAATGGCAGATAGCTAACGGTGTTCAACACGTTCGTACACACGTTGATGTGTCAGACCCAACACTCGTTGCGTTAAGAGCGATGGTTGAAGTTCGTGAAGAGATGAAAGAGTGGGTCGACATCCAGATCGTTGCATTCCCTCAAGAAGGCAT
The DNA here is from genome assembly GCF_041439295.1 of Vibrio sp. 1F253. Lineage (NCBI taxonomy): Bacteria > Pseudomonadati > Pseudomonadota > Gammaproteobacteria > Vibrionales > Vibrionaceae > Vibrio > Vibrio sp. 1F253. Next base: position 42,570 of record NZ_JBGONU010000009.1, read on the forward strand.
TCTTTCATACCCTAACGGCAAAGAGTTGCTTGAAGAAGCAGTGAAGATCGGCGCTGACGTTATCGGTGCTATCCCTCACTTCGAATTCACTCGTGAATACGGTGTTGAATCTCTGCATTACGTGTTCGATCTTGCACGCAAGTACGACTGCCTGATCGATGTTCACTGTGATGAGATTGACGATGAACAATCTCGCTTTGTTGAAACGCTGGCAGCCCTTGCGCACAAATTCGAAATGGGTGAGAAGGTAACGGCAAGCCATACCACAGCAATGGGGTCTTATAACGGTGCTTACGCATCTCGCTTGTTCCGTCTATTGAAGATGTCTGGTATTAACTTCGTGGCTAACCCGTTAGTGAATATTCACTTACAGGGTCGCTTCGACGACTACCCGAAACGTCGTGGCGTAACGCGTGTTAAAGAAATGCTAGCAGCAAATATCAATGTGTGTTTCGGCCACGATGATGTGTTTGACCCATGGTACCCACTAGGTACAGCGAATATGCTTCAAGTTCTGCACATGGGACTGCACGTAACGCAAGTGATGGGCTACGACCAAATCAACACCTCACTTGATTTGATCAGCAAGAACTCAGCACGCACACTGCATATCCAAGACAACTACGGCATTGAAGAAGGTAAGCCAGGAAGCTTACTAATTCTTCCTGCAGATAACGGTTTTGATGCAGTACGTCGCCAAGTTCCAGTGCAGTACTCTATTCGCCACGGAAAAATAATCGCAGAGACTCAACCAGCTAAGACTAAAATTAATTTAGATAAGACTGAAGATATCAACTTCAAACGATAATATCGTCTATACTAACGAAGAAAAGGAGGCTTAGGCTTCCTTTTTACTTTGTCATGGCGTGTAACTTTATAAACCTATCAGCTGTTGTAGGTAGTTTTTGTTAACGAGCGCAACATGACAAAAAAACTCGCTGATTTATCAATCAATGAGTGTACAACCCGAAAGACTGTGTTAACATGCACTCGCTCTGTTAGCCGGAGTTATTTAAGTTAGATGAATAGTAAAAAATGACATGTAAAATCGTTACCCGTTTTTGTAAGTAGTTTTTCCTTATTTCTTAGCAATATTAAATAATTCAATTATCAGCGCATTGCAGTAATGCAATCAACAATTTAGAAAATTTATGAATAAGGGACAAATTATGTCTAACACAAATACTGGCACTGTAAAATGGTTTAACGAAGAGAAAGGTTTCGGTTTCATTTCTCAAGACAACGGCGGCGCTGACGTATTCGTACACTTCCGTGCTATCGCTTCTGAAGGTTTCAAAACTCTGAAAGAAGGCCAAAAGGTTTCTTTCGAAGTTGAAAACGGTCAAAAAGGCCTACAAGCAGCAAACGTTGTTGCTCAATAATTAGCTTTTAGCTAAAAAGAATTTTAAAGCGCTGATTTTTATCGGCGCTTTTTTATGCCTGAAATAAAACTTCCACTGAGTTACTATCGCTTCCACACTCACCCGTGTTACCCATTTTCGGCAGAGTGTTTGAACTAGCTTAGCTAACCCATTATTGACCGCGATTGGTATTGCAGCCCCCCCTCACCAACAGCCGTATCAACCCCTAAACCGGATCTCTCCTCTTTGGTCAAATAACACCCTATTTATTATTCGATATAAATATGCAATCGATTTCCATAATGAAAATGAGTTGTTTACCCAATCCTCATCCATTAATTATATAATTTTTAAAGCAAAGATCGGTAAAATCCGCTAATCTTGGTCGCAGTGGCTTAGTTAGTTTGGTATCTGCAGTAAAAATCATGAAAAAAGACGAATTTCAAAAATCCACCGCAAATCTAAAAAAAGCGGTGCCTCTTATGATGAAGAACCGAGTGTCTATTACACCTGCAAATTACGCACTTTGGTACACCTATGTTGACAATGCTATCCCACAGCTGACAAAAGACATGGATGGTATCTTGGAATACTATGGCATTTGTCCTCCAGCCGTTGGTGAGCAGCTATACAATAATTATGTTGCTAGCAAGTCTGAAACGAATATCAATGACCTCCGCGCCAATTTAGAATTGTTGGTCTCGGAAGTTTCGAATTCGATGAATGACACACTGACCGATACCTCTGCTTTTTCTGAGATGATTGATAAAAGCTTCGAAGATTTGGCCCGCGTTGACAATGAAAATTTATCGATCGATGAAGTCATGTCTTTAGTTCGTCAGTTAGTTTCGGAATCTCGTCATATTCGTCACTCTACTCAATTTTTAAATTCTCAGTTAAATTCTGCAACATCAGAAATCACTAAGCTAAAATCTCAGCTGGTAGAAGTGCAGAAAGATGCACTCTTTGACAGCACAACGACACTCTATAACCGTCGCTCTTTCGACCGTGATATAGAAACCTTATGTGAAGCGAAACAACCTCTGTGTTTAATTCTTCTCGATATCGATCATTTTAAAAACTTCAACGACACTTATGGCCACCTATTTGGTGACATGGTTCTTAAAGGCATTGCGCGCAAATTGAAACAAATGTGCCGTGAAGGTATTGCTGCTTACCGGTTTGGTGGTGAAGAGTTCGCGATAATTGTGCCAAACAAATCATTACGCATTGCACGCCAGCTTGCTGACACCAACCGCCGCTCTCTAGAAAAGCTATCGATTAAAGATCGTCGTAGCGGGCAACAGGTAGGTAGTATCACCGCATCGTTTGGTGTTGCTGAACTTGAACCCGGTGAATCGGCACAATCACTGATCGAACGCGCTGATAAGCTACTTTACGAAGCGAAGTCACTTGGTCGAAATAGAGTGATGCCTCTGTAGTCTGCAATCATCTAAACAAATTTACAGTTTAACGGCGTACTTACTAAGCTCTAAGCTCTAAGCTCTAGGCTCTAGGCTCTAGGCTCTAGACTCTAGGCACAAAAATAGACTCGTAATTGACATCGAAAGCAAAAAGCCCCAATCAATAACCAGTAGGTTAATGGTTGGGGCTTTGTCGTTTATGCATAGTCGTCAGTGTTTAATTGCTAAATACGTCTAGCTCTACATCTTTCATAAAGACCAAAGATGTAGCTGTGACGTTAAAGGGCGTAGCAATAGTTAAGACAGTAATCTTCACCGCTCTTAGCTCGGAACTCTTTGTCTTCGCTACATGCTTTGGGTTTACCCTTCTCATCACCTTGAACTAGGCTGATCCAGTGACGTATTGCTGTAGTGATTCCTTGACGCTCCGTATTCGTTTGTACCGCTTCCATTGGCGACTGGCCAAACGTGGTGCACGACTCTAACTGAATATCATCGATATCGACCAATTCAATACACCCCGTCCCTTTATGACAACCAAACATCACTTCTAAATGGCTTCCACTGCTATCTCGGAACAAGATTGAGTCTGGGTCACACTTCTCACCCATGTAAGCTACAAACTGCTTAGGATGCTTTAGACCGCTGTGTTGGCCATCTTTGAAATAAGCCATGATATGGCGGTAATCAACTACGTAGCTCGTTACATCTTGATGTGAGCCGTTCTCTAATGGGAACAATCTGTCTAGCAGTTGCTTCGCTTTGAGTTGCTTCTCAGTTTGCTGTTTGGCACTGATAGTCTCCACGGCAAAGACAGCTTCAGCGATAAATGGTTTTGTTTGTTTTTGGATTTCTGTTTTATCGAATGTAAGCATATTCATAGTCTTTCCCTCTTGACTAACCCGGTGAACATTCACCGATTTTTATAGCAAAAATGTGTCCTAGAGCAATTATTCCAAACTAACGTTTAACTTATTTGTCATTTTGTGAATTGCTTAGTTTGTAGACTAGCGCTTTTTTGCCTACAATTTCACAACAAAAATTTTACAATGTGAATTTTACAAATATGGCCTTGTCAAAAAGTTTAGTTCGTCAGTCTCATTTCCTAGGTACGAAAATACGTAACCTAAGAAAACGTAACCATTTAACGATGGAAGATCTGTCTGCGCGTTGTATTAGAATCAACCCAGAATACGCACCTTCCGTTTCTTACCTTTCAATGATTGAACGTGGAAAGCGCGTCCCAAGCATCGATATGCTAGAAGTAATCGCGCAGGTCTTTCAGAAGAACCCAACCTGGTTCCTTGACGACGAATCTGAACAACAAGCCATTGCTCCTGATAAAGGAAATCGTGGTGGGATAAGTGGCATGGCACTCGAGCCTAGCTTTCTTTTCTCCAACGACATCCTGCAAATTGCAATTCCAGAGATGCTATCTCAAACGGGGATCTCAGGCCGCCAGTTTGCACACCTCTTGATTCGAGCACACCAAGAAAGCAATCAGAACCACTTCCCTGACCTTGAGCGCGCAGCGGAAGAAGTTGGCTTAAAACGTCTTAACCTCAGCGTAGAAGACCTTATAGACATCGCTAGAAGCCTAGGAATTAACATCCGTTGGGTAACACGCACACCGAAAGACGTTGTTGATGAACTCGGAATTAATGCCAAACAGCTAGTCACTTCGTTCTTTGAACCTCCTAGCACAATCTTCTTAAACGAAATCCTGAAAGAGTACCCCACTCGTCTGAAATACGATTTATCGGTCTATATTGGCCATTGTATTCTGCATAGCAAAGAAGGCTTAAAGAGTGTGTTGTCGGTCGGCAACAACAACACATGGGACGACAACCAGGTTTCAGGCTCTTCGCAACTTAATTCTCAAGATATTCTTCAAGCATGGCGAGACTTTGAATCTAGCTTCTTTGCTGGCGCACTTCTTTGCCCGAAAGTTCCATTTAGACAGTTGCTTGACCGCACTGGTTACGAAATCGACGTTCACAAAAGAGCGGGGGTTTCCCCCTCTGTTGCTATGCGTCGAATGACGGTAGTATCGCCCTACCCTCACTGGCACTACTTTGATGCTTATGGGCCAGGGAAACTCAAGGCGGTGTACCGCGGGAACGGGATTCCACTGCCTTGGGGAAATATGAGAACTGTTGCCGACCCATGTCAACATTGGGCTGTGTTTCGTCGATTGTCAGAACCTCGCGCAGGGAGTTCGGCTCAAATATCTATTTTAAATGTGGGTGATGAACCAAGAATCTACTGTTGTGAATCCATCAATATGACGGACCCTGCAGGTAACAATCGCGTATTGTGTGCTGGCATAGACCTTAACCCTGCAATTGATGCACAAGGCGGTAATTCAAGAGACATTGCAGAGCAACTTAAAGCATCATGCGTTAACAATGGTGGCTCTGTGGTAATCCCGCGTAACATCAAGAAAGATCTCACGACAATAGCCAAGATTCTAAATATAAATTGGATTGAACGTGGGATTGAGACAGAGGCTAGGCTTATCTGCTCCCGAGGTGGAGAATGCCCGCGCCAACCAAGCTGTTACTCAAAGTGTGGTGAGTGTTAGCGCAAGAATGGTATGAGCATGATTAGTAAATTGTCGTGCTCTGCTTGTTTTGCTTGAGCTAACTGCACTTAATAATAAGTGTAGTAATAACAATTAATAAAAAGTAATACCAACAAGTAGAACTCAAAATTCACGCAAAAAAAAACCAATCACAAAAGGGTGATTGGTCATATATTTTGTGTGAACAATATGGGTTCACTAACAACGTCAGTTGGCTAGGTGACCCTCGGCTTAAGAAGGGTCACTATTACTAATGCACTATGCGTGCCAACTTTAAATATACGTATTTACTACGCATCTGAACACGTATTCGCCATAAATGCCTGTTTGTTTTGCAAACTGAAATTGCAAATTGCAAAACCCAACAAATCGCTAGTGATTATGTTATTATTAATAGATCATTAAAGATTAATTTCTCTTCCTATAAATACCTACTTTTCAATAAATTCGATAGTTTCAACTCTGAAGAAACCTCTTCTTGTTTGCTTAGGGCGTGTTGATCTTTCGAGCTGATTTTTGCAGCGAGTTGCTGGGTATTTATACAAGGCAGAGGTTTCGATGTGTAGCTAGCCTACATGAGAAGCCGATAACGTAGTAGAAATGACCAGCAAACGCTGCCCAAAGGGTTCAGCTAAAAGCGTTTTACTCTTTGTTGAGGGAGATTTGCTTAGAATGACTAGGCGACTTCCCCCTCGCCGCGATTAAAACACTTTTAGCTCGAACAAAATTTAACCGCGAAAGGTCAACACGCCCTAATTACACCCATAAAAAAACGCGAACATTGAAATTCAATATTCGCGCTTGTTCGAGTTCGATAGCAGGAAGTCGTCAATGAACGAGAACCCTCCTACGAAGCGATCTCGTTACATAATCTTTGCAAAGCTATGCTCAACGTTCTGTCTACCAAAGAGCTACTATTTCTGAGATGCAGGCTTAGAACGGCTTCTAGATGGTGAAGGTTTGTTACCTGTAGGCTTGTTACCTGCTGACTTGTTAGACGGTTTGCTCGAACCATTACTTCCACCGAAACCAGACTTTTTAGGTTTACCTGCACCACCTGGCTTGCCAGAACTATTCGTAGAAGGCTTATTACCGCGCTTATAGTTGCTGCCATTATTTCTTAAAGACTTATCATCACCAGCAGCTGCAGAGTTGCTGTCTGAAGCTTTGTTGCCTGAGTTAGGCTTACGCTTTGGAGCAGATCCATTACCTGCTACATGACGCTTGTTCTTGCCTGCTGGCTTATGGCCGCGAGCATTCTCACCAGAACGTTGGCCATCCGAGTGTTCGCGTGTCTTTTTCGGTTTCTTAGGCTTAATCGGACGCGAATCCAAGCGAGATTCTGGTAATTTGTTTACGGGTGCAAAACCTTCCAGTTCACGACGCTCCAGTACTTGTTGAATAAGGCGTTCAATACCGAATAGCTCACCCACTTCATCTGCACAAACCAATGAAATTGCTTTACCAACTTCACCAGCACGGCCAGTACGACCAATACGGTGAACGTAATCTTCTGATACGTTTGGAAGGTCGAAGTTAACCACTTGAGGAAGTTGTGGGATATCAATACCACGAGCAGCGATATCGGTCGCTACGAGTACTCGTACCTTACCGGTTTTAAAGTTCTCTAAGGCTTTAGTACGCGCGCCTTGGCTCTTGTTACCATGGATAGGAGCAGAAGTGATGTCTTGCTCTTCAAGGAAACGAGCAAGCTTGTTTGCACCATGTTTTGTTTTGCTGAACACCAACACTTGTCGCCAATCATTATCTTTGATCAGCTTAGCTAGCATTGGCGCTTTTTTCTTTTTATCTACTGGATAAATACTTTGTTCAACAGTGGGTGCTGTTGAGTTTGCAGGGCTTACCGATATTTCAACAGGGTTATTTACTAAGCCTTTAGCCAAGCTACGAATATCATCAGAGAACGTTGCAGAGAACAGTAAGTTCTGACGCTTCTTAGGTAGAAAAGCCAAGATCTTACGGATGTCGCGGATGAAACCCATGTCTAACATGCGATCAGCTTCATCTAATACTAGAATCTCTAGCTGATCAAAACGCACTGCATTTTGGTTGTATAGGTCAAGTAGACGACCCGGTGTTGCCACCAACACATCACTGCCTTTACGAAGTTTTTGCATCTGAGGGTTAATTTTCACGCCACCAAACACGACCGTAGAAGTAAGCGGTAAGTTAATACCGTATTTAACTACGCTGCCATTCACTTGCGCAGCAAGTTCACGGGTCGGTGTTAGCACTAGTGCACGAACTTGGTTCTGACGTACGCGAGGGCCTTTTGATAACATTTCAAGAATAGGTAGCGTGAAGCCAGCAGTTTTACCTGTACCTGTTTGAGCAGCGGCCATTACATCTTTGCCCGTTAGGACAGCTGGTACGGCTTTCTCTTGGATTGGTGATGGCTTATCGTAACCTTGTGCTTCAATAGCTTTAAGGATCGGTTCAGAAAGGCCAAGGGAGGTAAAACTCATAGATTATTTTCTCAGTTGAATAACATTTAGTATGAGCAACGCGCAGAAAGAAGTCGTTGCTACAGCTTTCGCTCATCAATAGGATTGATAAAGAGCAAAGCGCGGTATTCTGAGGCTTTTCCCCACATTCAGCAACTAAATTCTAATAACAGATCCAATCCAACCTATAAAATTTGTCGTTTCTGTTCGTACATTTTTTCATCAGCTGCTTTGAGTAGTGCATCGACATCACTGTAGTTATTGCTATGAATTACCCAACCAACGCTAATTCGAAGATAAATCGAGTGCGTATCATAAACAACAGGTGTGCTACATATCGCTCTTCGAAGTTTAGCTACAATCGAAGAGACATGTTGATCATCAATGATGCGTGGTAACAAAACTAAGAACTCATCACCACCGATTCTCGCAACGATATCTGAACCACGTAACTCGCTCTTAATGCGATTAGCACACTCAATAAGCACCTGATCGCCAGCCGCATGCCCAAAAGTATCATTGATCGCTTTAAAGCCATCAAGATCGATATTTACCACAGCAAAGGTTCTTGCTCTCTGCTTTTGGGTGACTTTGAACGCCTGCTTTAGGCTGTACATAAAGTATCGACGATTAGGTAGCATGGTGAGTTCATCATGCATAGAGCGACTATCTGCAATTCGGTACAGGCGATAAATAGTAAAGAAGGCAAACGCCAGCACTAACATTATGGTGTAACCCACCAACCTTACTGCTTGAATTCGATACCACTGCACATCCATCAACACATGCTCATTACCAGAGAGAGCAAGGTACCAACCACCGTATGGAAAGCTCACCTGTTCAGTCACAAAAGCATTATCAAATACGTCCTGAGAGCCATAAAAGACCGCGCCATCTTTACCCGAACTGTTTGCACCGCGAATCGCGAGTTTATACTTGTTTTCGAGTATCCCAATTCCGACATCTTCAAACAGCTCATCTAAACTAATAACGGCACTGGATACACCCCAATAGTCTTCGTTAAAAGGCGGGTCTCGAAAGATCGGAGTGCGCGTAATGATAGCTTGGCCACCTTGAAACAGCTCAAAAGGACCAGCAATAAAGGTGTTGCCAAGATTACGGGCTATCTCAACAGACTCCCATTGGTCTGGATAATCACGATAATTAATACCGAGAATCTGCTCATTGCCTTCCATAGGGTAAACAAAGTTTAGAATGTCGTCTTTGGCTAGCCCAATAAGACGAATATGGAAACCATCTTTAATAATACTTTCAGCAATCTTGTCCCAATTTTTCACCTCACCATCAGGGTTTATGGTCACTAAGGTCGAAAAATTATTGAGGATATACATATCTGACACGATCGCGGCTTCGATTCGAGAACGAATGATCGATAGCTGCTTTTTTGCCTCAGAGTAGGATTCATCTTTCAGGTAGGATAACTCTTTAGAGTGAAAAAACTCGATAGCACTCATTACCACTAAAAAAAACAGTAAAGATAATAATTTGGCAGGCCATTGCTTGCTAGAACCACTTGGCATTCAGACCTCCTAAACCTTTTTGTTCTTAAATTTGCTCATATCAGACTAACTCTTTAAGTATGCCGTTAAGCTATTTAAATACATACACTTAGCCTAGTGCTCATTTCATTATTGAGTCATTCATCACTTAAAGTCCATTAGACACATTGATTACTGAACCAAATATCGAATCAATCTCATTAAAGATTACAATGTATTGACCAAAACCTTACATTGAAAGATTCATGAGTGTTATTTTATATTCACAATTAATCAGCTTGGTACCTTACGAACATGAAGCTAAAAACGCTAACTCTGTGCACATTGTTATCAATCTCAGTTGCGGTTGCGGTTCACGCACAAGCTACTTCAGATACGCTAACGGCTTTTGACACACAACAGACTGTTACTATACAAGAGCCTGTTAACATACAAGCAACAAGCGTACCAAGTATTCAATTACAAGCTGGTGTTCTCGACTCTCAAGAGCAATCTTTTAAACAATCCGCCGATCTGATTCGCACAACCTACGAAAGCCAACTTTACACTCTGCCTGCATTCAAAGAGGGTCACTATGGTTTGCGTATGTATCGACAAACATTAGACGACAAATATTCTGCCGCGGTATGGAGTGACATGGCACGTGTCGCAAGTAAGCTCAGCCGCTTGTCGAATGATGTTCACACCATGGAACAAATCGTACTGTACTCAGAAAAGCGTGTTGCTTCCTATGTTGGCGATAGCGATGAACGCAGTGTTCGACGCTACAACATCACCAAGCACATGCCAGAATATCTATATCTTGGTGTTGACCTTCTCGGCTCTATGGCGCGTGCCAATGAGTACGGTTTAGAACACAAGAACGATGTCAAACTGCGCGAGATTATTCGTCGTTATGACTTTTCACGATACGTGACCAATGAAGATATGGTGAAAGCGTGGGCAGCCCAACTCGCTAATCAAGTTTACTGGCTACGCCAATTGGGTGAACAAGATGTCGTTGATGAATTTGTCGATACCTTCAAAAAAGCCTACCCAGACGATAACGACAAGAAGCTTTCAAGCCAGCAATACGGCAATAAGATCTATGGTATGACACATGTGATCTTTGGAGATTCTGAGTATTACCAGCACCAAGTAAGCGAGCAAGAACACCAATGGATCTACGATTACTTCAGAGAAAACATCGATACTATCCTGTTACGAGCTAAAGAGGATGTGATTGCTGAGGTTGGGTTGACTTTCTTATTAGCCGGTCTAGAGAATGACCCGGTTGTAGAGAAAACTAGGCTCGCAATCCAGGCATCTATCGATAAGACAAAAGGTATGATCCCTTCAGTCACCGGTGATTTTGATCTCAAGTATGGAGAGCACCGCAACGTACTCGCTATCATGCTACTCGATTGGCAGCAAGTGAACGAAGCACCGACTTATGAAGGTAACCCAAAAGTCTTTACTAACATCCCTTACGGACTAGTTGAAAATCAACCGCTGAAGCACTAGCAGTAATACTTAAGTTGATTTTAGAACCCAAAAAGCCGCAAACCTCTCAAGGTCTGCGGCTTTTTTAACTCTTACCACACCAACACTTCATTCAGACTCAGGGTACGACTTTGTTCATCACTATCGTGAAATCCCCTTCTGCGTATCCTTCTATCAAGGAGACATCGTCACAGAGTGTTTTACAAAATCGATATACGCCTTGAGGGTGATAACTCATCAAGGTATTGCGTGAAGGATATTGGCTTGAATTGAGCAGATTAAAAATCACCGTCTGATTCGCTAGTCCAAACATGCGAGTAATCATGTTAGTCAGATAATCCGAGTCGCGAGAGATGTAATTCAATGAGCCACTGGCGATAACTACATCGTGTACCTCAAGGCTCATTTGGCTCATATCACCCGACAAAAACCGACAACGATCTTCTGTATAACTCTGCTTCGCCTTCTTTAAAAAGCCTGCGTGTTGGTCAACGCCCGTATAAGATTGAATGCGATAGATGCTGTCGAGCAGCTCAAACAGCTCGCCATAGCCACAACCTAAATCTAAAATACTCTTCTTTTCGAAATCAGCCGAACGAGCAATCACTTCAAAGCGACACAATTGGCTCTCTTCGCTGGTCCACCCTAAAGCTTTAGCCTTGTCGCCATTCGAGCGGTTAGCCTGTTTGCGATGATAGCGATACACTTTCCAACGATCGAGCCAGTGCATTCAAACAAATCTCACTTCAATGAACATAAGTACGCCTCAATAAACTTAGACGTCAGAATTTGAAGAAAAGAGCCCACCGATTTTATAACCGACCGCATAACAAACCACGGCGACAGTCACAAACACCAAAGCTGAAAAGACATAAGCCACCGATGCTGCGACGCCAGTGCCCCATACTACGCTAAACACCAAACCGAGATACGCTTCTTGCGGCCACTGATAGATAGGAAACTGAGTACCACCAGCAATAAGATAAACCATCGCAAACAAGCCAATGAAGGTAGCAATAAGACCGATGAGAGCGCGCATGTTCATAGAGAGACCCTTGATAAATTTGAGCTTGGTTGCCGTATTCTTAGTCGGAACGGAATATTCTTATTCGGAACCGAGTGTTCTTAATAGAAACCGGATTTTCTTAATTGAAGCCGAATGCTATTAATCGCAACCTAATGATATTCAAGTATATCGGATAAAACAGGCTTGCTCTATTACTCTTCCGAGTGAGCCTTATACACCGCATAGCAATAAAAGTGGTGGTTCAAAATCTGAATCAACTTAACGAGCAGGCACAAAAAAGCGGACACCCTTCTCACGTTAAATCCGCAAGAAAGGTGCCCGCTTCAACTGAATTTAGGCGCTTGAACTGAATCTCGCTTAAAGCAGGATGAAGATACCCGCTAAACACGCACTCATTAGGTTTGCAAGCGTACCAGCAGCGACTGCTTTCAAGCCTAAGTTTGCCACTTCAGCACGACGCTCTGGTGCCATAACACCGATTGAACCCAGCTGAATAGCAATAGAACCAATGTTAGCAAAACCACATAGAGCAAAAGTGACGATGACTTGGCTATGTTCAGATAACAGCGCTTTGTTCTCAACGAAGTCGATGAAAGCAACAAACTCGTTCATTACGATCTTCTGACCAATGTAAGAACCCGCCATCAATACTTCATCACTTGGGATACCGATCAGCCATGCTAGTGGTGAGAACAGGTAACCAAAGATAGCTTGCAGCGTAATACCGGCAAAACCGAACGTCTCACCTAAGCTTTCTAGGCCAGTGTTCACCATCGCAATTACACTCACGAATGCAATCAACATAGTACCGACAGCCACCGCGACTTTCATACCGTTCATCGCGCCGCTTGCCAGTGCATCGATCACGTTGCTTTGGTCAGCTTTATCGAGTTCGATATGGTCGTAGTCACTTGGTGTACTGCGCTCAGGAACGATAATCTTCGCCATTAACAGACTACCCGGAGCTGCCATGAAGCTTGCGGCGATAAGGTATTTAAGTTCAACACCTAAACCAGCATAACCACCAAGCACACTACCCGCTACCGACGCCATACCACCTGCCATTACAGCAAACAGTTCCGAACGAGTCATAGACTTTAAAAATGGACGAATAAGAAGAGGAGACTCACCCTGAGAAAGGAAGATATTACCTGTCGCTACCAAGGATTCAGCTTTACTGGTGCCCAGCAGTTTTTGCACCGCTCCACCCAAGATTTGAATCACTTTTTGCATGATGCCGAGGTAGTAAAGTGCAGAAATCAGAGCACTGAAGAAGATAATGATTGGAAGTACGCGTATCGCGAAAATGAAACCTTCAGTTGCAAGGTCGCCGAAAAGGAATGCGATACCAGCGTCTGCAAAACCAAGCAGGCTAGAAACGCCATTACTTAGGCTCGTTAGCGCCAATTGTCCCCATGGGAAATATAACACCAAAGCCGCGAAGCCGATTTGAAGTAATAGTGCACGAGAGACTGTTTTCCAGTTAATCGAAGAACGACTTTCAGATAGCAGGTACGCACAAGCAATCAGTGCAAGAACACCGACAAAACCAAATAGAATATTCATAATGTGTCCTAGTAATCCTTAAAGAGTGAACATGAGCCAAACGAATGACATCAAAGGAATAGGACAAAGAACCGCAAGCAAAACGCTACGCGATGAAGGAGCTAACAGGGTTAGCGAATGTAACAACGAGTTGTTCATGTAAAAATCACCTTATACAAGCAGTGGAACGTAGCTGGTCCGGTCCGTGGGGTCATTCACATATCCATGTGACGGCTTGTATTGGCTAAGCACCGGCTTAAAACCGGAAAAGAAGTATAAACAGTTAAGTGAGACTTTCATCACATTTTTCAACGCAAACGATCGCGCGGTCAAGGATTAAACAAAACGCAGTGTTTATCGTCATTTTTAACTTATCAGTCAAAAAGAACGTCGAGGCAGGAAGTTTAAAATAAAAAGCCACAAAGTGTGGCTTTCTAAAGGATATTATCGAAATGGGCAAAATTAATTAAGCAATGCACTTTTCACTTCAACGTCTTGGAAGATTTCTTCGAAACGTTGTTTATAGATAAGCTGCATTTCATTAATGATCACACCACCATCTGGCACATCGTTCTCGCCTTGGAAGTTTTTGCTCAGCAGTTTCTTACCTACTTCGTCGTAAATAATCACATTTACGTTGTACCAAGAGTTATCCGTAAACGCATGGAAATCATATTTCCATTCATTCAAGACGAACATCATCGATTTATTGTCGAACGCTTTCATCTGCTCAGCGACTTTAGTGATGTCTTCGTTTGGTGTCGTCTCGACTGAGTCCACCGTCACTTGCTGCTTCTTTAAGCCCGCAACAAGTCTATCCGTCAAAAACTGAGACATCGGCTGTTGTGTCGCCGTGTTGTGTGAATAAGGAATACCGAGAGAACTACGGATAATGCCCTCAAACTTTGGCTCTTTATCTTGGTCTAAAACGTATGGGCGTTTATCAATCACTGCAATAGTCAGTGCTTTTTCTTGAGGTACGACACTCAATTGTGGCGCACTCTGTTCTGGAGTTAATACTGTTGCACAACCTGAAAGCCCTAGCGTGATTGTGGCAAGGAGCAAACTGACGAGTTTTGTCATTAGATTTACCTATCTTATTGTTTTGAAGATGGTGTTCTAACAAAAATTGTCTTACTCAGTAAACATTCATTAAATCAATAATTTATACAATTCTTATTTATATAAATTGGCTCACATATCAGGTTGGTTTTATTGAGTAATTACCCAATAAAACTTTAAGCAGCAGGCGTTGTAAATGAAGATCATGAAATGAATGTGATATGTTCAACCTATGTAGAGAGCTGCGTAACCTCTCGGTTAATTCTGTGTGATTATTACCACTTTTCTGTGTTCTCCCTCATTTACTATGACTTCAAGATTCATCTTAAGTTTAGATGCGTATATACTTTGTATTATCTCACCCATTCATTATCTATAAAACGAGACGAGCTGATTAGATATAACTGCCATTGAGACTAAGAGAGGAAACACGTGAAGAAAATGGAAGCTCCGCACGACATGAACAATGGAGCTAGATTCAAAACAAATAGACACGGCTATGTGACAGTAGTTGAGTATTATAATACCTATACTGTTATTGTTGCGTTTGAAAACACCGGAAATATCCGCGCTATCAGTGCGGCGAAATTACGTACAGGTCAGTTAACCGATCGCTCTGTCGCACCTGAATCAATTATGATTGGTGAAAAGGTTGAATCCGTTAAGCATGGCATATTAACTATTACCCAAGTTGAATCTGAAAATATTGTGGTTCTGACCAATATCAATAATGAAGAAATTAGAATGTTATTGCCTGCCGTACAGAAAATGAAAGATAAAACCGAAGAAATAGATGGTGAAAATGTTACCTCGCCAAAACCGACTTCTCTTAGCCAACTAACTAAAAGAAATAAAAAGACCAAAGACGTTAATAGCATGCTTAAGAAAATGCTTACCGACTACGGTCGATACGATTAATTCTCTATTTTCTTCAACAGACCCTCTATATATTTACATTCCAATAGACAAATACACTCCCCCCCAACCTTTCTCAATAGATACGTTGCATATTCGTGTGAAAAGTTAAATTTGATCAAAGTCTCACTCTGGATTTTCACCACACACAAGCGAGACCTCCGTCACAATCTCATTTTAGCTTTGTGATGGAGATATTATTGAAATCTCAATATTTCCATTACTATGCTCCCACACAATAAGAGAACGCAGTTTCTCAACCCCTAAAATCCAATTGAGACAAATATTATGAAAAAGATTCTTGTAGTTTGCGGTAACGGCCTTGGTACTTCACTAATGATGGAAATGGCAGTGAAAGAAGTGGCTAAAAAAATCGGTTTCGAAGCGGAAGTTGATCACGAAGATCTGTCATCAGCT
Source organism: Vibrio sp. 1F253 (assembly GCF_041439295.1). NCBI lineage: Bacteria > Pseudomonadati > Pseudomonadota > Gammaproteobacteria > Vibrionales > Vibrionaceae > Vibrio > Vibrio sp. 1F253. The sequence goes on from NZ_JBGONU010000009.1 coordinate 58,372, forward strand.
GCATCAAGCAACGCGGATATTTGGGTAGCAGCGACAGACGTTGCAAACCAACTGAAAGAAGGCGGAAAAGAGAACATAATCAGCCTTAAAAATATTTTTGACAAAGCATCAATCGAAGAACAACTAAAAACTTTCATGTAAGGTCAAAATTATGCAGAACTTTTTCGAATTCATGCTCGGCTTATTAAAAGAGCCAGCAATCATGGTAGGCTTAATTGCTTTCATTGGCCTTGTTGCACAGAAAGCTGATATTTCCACCATTCTAAAAGGCACAATTAAAACCGTAATGGGTTTCCTAATTTTAGGTTTTGGTGCTGGCGCTCTTGTTGGCGCACTAAATAACTTCTCAGTTGTATTTACTGAAGCATTCGGCGTAAGTGGTGTTATTCCAAATAACGAAGCAATTGTTGCATTAGCACAAGAAGCATTCGGTTATGAAATGGCTCTAATTATGTTCTTCGCATTCGTTGTGAATATTTTATTGGCTCGTATTACTCCTTTAAAATATATTTTCTTAACGGGTCACCACACAATGTTCATGTCTATGCTAGTAGCGGTAATTCTGTCTACAGCAAACATTGAAGGCACAGTTCTAGTCGCAATCGGCTCTATCATTGTGGGTACATTAATGGTTGTGATGCCAGCGCTAGGCCAAAAGTACACTGAAAAAGTGATGAGTACTGATCAACTGGCTATCGGTCACTTCTCGACACTGTCTTACATCGTGTCTGGCTTCATTGGTAGCAAATTCGGTGACACATCAAAATCAACAGAAGACATCCAAGTTCCTAAAAGCTTAATGTTCCTGCGTGATACGCCAGTAGCCGTAGCAACAACAATGGCTATCTTCTTCATGCTTGCGTCTATTATTGCGGGCGGCGAGTTTGTAGAAACAGTATCAAGCGGTCAAAACTGGGTTGTATTTACCTTCATGCAATCTCTAATCTTTGCTGGTGGTGTTTACATCGTATTGCAAGGTGTGAAGATGCTAATTGCTGAAATCGTTCCTGCATTTAAAGGTATCTCTGACAAACTAGTACCAGGAGCAAAACCTGCTCTAGACTGCCCTATGGTATTCCCAGTAGCACCAAACGCGGTACTAATCGGTTTCCTTTGTTCTTTCGCGGCTGGCCTACTAGCAATGGCAGTTCAAGGTGCACTTGGGTGGACAATCATTGTAGCGGGTGTGGTTCCACACTTCTTCGTAGGTGGTGCGGCAGGTGTTTACGGTAACGCTACTGGCGGTCTACGTGGTGCAATTCTAGGTTCATTCACGCAAGGTCTGTGTATCTCTTTCCTACCAATGCTACTACTTCCAGTACTAGGTGGTCTTGGGCTTGAAGCGACAACATTTGCTGACTTCGACTTCGGTGTTGTTGGTCTGATTCTAGGATGGATTGTTTCATGAGCCTATTCGATTTAATCGGTAACCAAGGCGTTATCATCAACTCTGAAGAGAACCTAACGGTTGATGCTGCGATTGATTTAACCTGTTCAACACTGTTAGCAAGCAAGAAAATTGAAGCAAGCTATGTTGAAGCTATCAAGCAAAAGCACAAAGACATCGGCGCGTACTATGTTCTAGCACCAAAGATTGCGATGCCTCATGCTCGTCCTGAAGATGGTGTGAACGAAGCATCACTGCAGGTGACAGTATTCAAAAAGGGTGTTGATTTAGAGTCGAAAGACAACGGTGACGTTTACCTTTCAATCACTCTGGCAGCGATGGACTCAGATAGCCATATCCATACTATTATGGCGCTATCAGAGTTGTTCCAAAATGATGATGACATTGATGCCATTATCGCAGCGGAAACAGAGCAAGAGATCATCGAGATCTTAAAGCGATACTAGTTACGCTAGAAACTGTTACTTCAGAGAAAAGCTATCAGACCGAGCCCTGCTCGGTCTTTTTTTTACGCGTTTCAAATGACGATGCACCAGATGAACAAAGAGACACCTGCCAAAGAGTTTTTCAACTCAGTACTTACCAATTAGGAGCTTACCACTTAAGAGCTTTCAACTGCGAGCTTCTCACCTAAAAGCAGCTCAACTCAATAATCGACAGACAAGAGCCCCTGGCTCCCTTAATGCATCCACGTTATAGCTAAGTACACGTCCGGCAGACGGCGCATGATAACGACGACATTCATTACCAAAAGCGTCGTATTGAATCGCCAAAAGATCATCTTGCTCTACGCTTTGTAAAAGCTCGACCTGAGGCAACACAAACCCACCAATATCAGCGCGGATAGACACTACATTATTGCCCTCTATCCAATCTATACTCGGCAGTGGCTTTTTGTCTCGTAAACCTTCAGCATCAAGCATCTCGTAGTAAGAAAGAATATTAAAAACACCATCTACGGCTCGTTGAATCATGTCAGGTTGAGTAAATTTCCCCATCCCGACTTCCACTGTAATGCTCGGAATTCCACTTCGATTCCAGACCGTTTCAAGAATACCCGGATCGCCGGGATCATTAAGAACACAATCGGGCTGCATTAACCTCGCCATCTCCAAACATTGCTCTACTCGGTAATCAGCAAACACATAAAGTGGATACACGGCACCACGAGTTTGGGTATGCAGATCAACAGCAAATGTCGCGTTGTGTTTGAGTAAGCGATCCCACAGAGATGCGACGAATCGCTCCGCGGCTAAGCCGTGTGCATCCCCCGGAAAGAGTCGATTAAGGTTGGCAGGGCAAGAGCCCGGATCCGAAGAGATAAAATCGCGGCTGTGGTTAAGCAAGCCAGACAAATTCACAGTTGGTACAACTGTCACCGTGCCTTTTAATGTGTTGCCTACTAAATCTCGGATAATTTGCTGAGCAGCCAACACACCGTTTAGCTCATCACCATGAATCCCGGCAGTGATCAGCAACTTCGGGCCGTCTTGACTGCCTTTGAAAACAGAAACCGGCATGTTTTTAGGTTGCCCTAACCCATCACTGGTTACTTGAAACCAAAACTGATGCTCTCCAATCGGTAAGTCTTCAACATTTAAGGCGCCAATAACCTGCCTACCTTGTAAAACATCGCCTAAGTACTCTGTTTTCATCCAACGTCTCCATCTTGTTGAGCAAAATTTATTCTTTTCTAAGTTTTGGCATCATAGAGGATATCTTAATCAGTACAAACAGTTAATAAGATGAAGAAGCTCTAACCTCACCATAAGGTTCACTCATATCATTATCACCTCACCCAAATAGAAACTTGAAAAAGTAACCGAATAAGGAAATACGAGTGGTATACCCATTCACAAACCACTCAGGTTCCTGAAATAAAAGTGCAATAAAATCAACACTTAAAAAGTTCCCTATTCACGAAAATGTAATTTTACAGAAATGAAAGCTTAATTTAGCTGCTCTAGATTAGTTTCATATCGAAACGGAGAGCGCATTGCTCACGGATTTTAAAATACAAGGTAAGTGATTATGAAAAAGGCAGTTCTAGCTTCTGCAGTGGTAGCGGCACTAGTTTCAGGTTCATCGTTAGCAGCAACGGTTTACAGCTCTGATGGTACAGAACTTAAAATTGGCGGTCGTGCAGAATTCCGTGGTGATTTCATTGGTTCCGGTGGTGCTGAAGTTGAAGGTTCAATGAAAGATAAAACTCGTTTCCGTTTAAACCTTGGTGGTAAAACAGAACTTACAGATACTGCAACGGCATTCGGTTTCTACGAAGCTGAGCAAGACACAGGTTCTGATAAGTTTGAAAACCGTTACATGTACGCAGGTGTTGATTTTGACGGTCAAGCCATTTCTGTCGGTCGCCAAGATATGGCTTCAGTTATCGTATCTGACTTTACGGATATCACTGAGTTTTCTGGTGTGCAGCAAGCATTCGGTGCAGCTTCTGATAAAGAAGATGGCGTATTTGCGTACCGTGGCGGTTTTGATGCTCTGCAACTAGAAGCCACTTACCAAACCAACAGCAAAAAAGACTCTGACGGCTACGGCATTTCTGGTGTTTACTCACTGCCAATGGGCTTAGTTCTTGGCCTAGCCTACTCAGGTGAAGACCTAGGGGAAAATAAAGGTAGCGCAGACCAAATCCTTGCCGGCCTAGCGTATTCTCTAGACAACCTGTACTTAGCTGCGACTTATTCAACAGGCGACCTAGATGATAAAGCGACAGGTACCGATGCTAAGTCATTCACTGCTATGGAGTTTGCAGCGCAATACAAATTCACCAAGCAAGTATCTGCTGCAGTCGTATATACTTACCAGGAAGATGAAATCAACAGCGGAGCAAAAGTAGACGCTGTCGACGGTATTGAATTAGCCGGTTACTACAAACTAAACAGCAATTTCCGCACATACCTTTCTTACTACGTTAACGGTTTAGACGAAGTTAAAAATGCAAAAGGTATCGTGACAGCTGGTGAAGACACACTTCGCCTAGGTGTCCGCTACGATTTCTAATCTAAATCGACTTTAGATAGAGACTAGAAAGGTTGGGCGGTTGCTCAACCTTTTTTCATATTCAAATATTCTGACCAACTTCATCAATGCTTTTTCTGGTTAAGTGGTGCTAAATCCGTATCATAGGTGAACCACATCAAATAATTAGAAGCATCATGTCACAACACCATCCGATCCAAGGCGCTAGCTGGATGCTAACCGCAGGCCTAGCCTTTGCCGTTATTAATAGCCTAACTCAAGTCGCTAGCATTCATTTCGGACTTACTTCTACCACCGTTGCCGTCATTCAATACGCCATCGCGTTGTTCGCTATTCTTCCTTATCTGAAAACGCTGGGCATTCGCCACGCGCTAAAAACCGACAACCTAAAGTTGCACGTATTCCGTGTCTTCTTGTCTGTTATTGGTATTCAACTTTGGATATGGGCATTGGCTTACCCAGTACCTATTTGGCAAGGCATTGCCCTTCTCATGACGTCGCCATTGTTTGCAACCATAGGCTCAGGACTTTTCCTCAAAGAGAAAGTTGGGGCAGCTCGCTGGGGCGCGACCTTAGCCGGCTTCGCTGGTGCTATGGTGATTCTAGAGCCGTGGGCAGAAGACTTTAACTGGGCAACACTGCTACCGGTTGGCGCAGCTTTCTTCTGGGCATGCTACTCACTCATGGTGAAAAAACTCTCTTCGCAAGACAGTCCTTCAACCATGGTGGTGTACTTGCTGCTATTGATCACACCATTTAACATCCTGCTTGCCGCGCCAGATTGGCAGACTCCAAGCGGCGGTACAATTTGGGCTATCTTGATTGTTGTCGGTGTTATGACGGCACTCGCTCAATGGGCAATTGTAAAAGCCTACTCAGTTGCTGATGCTTCGTTTGTGCAACCTTTTGACCACGCGAAATTACCGTTAAATGTTCTAGCGGGTTGGATTGTATTTAGTTGGGTTCCACCGGGTCGTTTATGGCTAGGGGCTGCTATTATTATTGCGTCAGTTGCATTTATTACCCATTGGGAAACGAAAAAACCGGCGAAAATAAAGAAAGTTTAGGATCGATGAAATAAATAGTTCGACTGTCCGTTCTATATGGATAAGAGAATTCAAACGAGGCCGTAAGCATGAAGAAACCAGTCAAGATTACACTATACCGTTGGGCAGGCAGCTGGGGTCCATTTAAAGTTAATATCCCATGTGGGGAATGTACCCTTACCAAAGACATTCTTAAGGATACTTTTGAGAATGAGTTATCAGATGTCGATGTCGAACTGGAAGTGAAAGATTGGTTGTCTCACTGGTGGGAGCCGCTAAAACTGGGTTCTTGGCATGCTCCAATCCTTGTTGTTGAAGGCAAGGTTGTAAGCCAAGGCGAAGCGCTTAACCGCGGTGTGTTAGTTCAATCCGTGATCAAAGAGTGGACCAAACGCGACAGCCTAAAAGGCAACATCGTTTATGGTAAAGCGACCTGCCCATTCTGCGTTAAGGCAAAGAAAATGCTTGATGAAGCGGGTGTTGAATACCAATACCACGATGTCGTAAAAGACAGCGCAGCTTTGTATCGCATGATTCCAGAGGTCAAAGCGCACATTGGTGAGAAAACACCAGTAACCGTTCCTCAGATCTGGCTCGATGGTAAATACATCGGTGGAGCAGACAACTTAGAAGCATGGATGAAAGAAAATGGTTTAGATACCATCCCGAATAATGTTGTCGACCTATCCAACCAATCGACAGGTTAAACTCACACAGAGTTACAAATCCGATCGGGAATTAATCAGTGTTTTTTGTGTCCATCCACAACAAAACGAGCGATGACCTTCATTAATCGCTAAAACGAAAAAGGCCTTAAACTTCATCGAGTTTAAGGCCTTTTTAAATTCCGTTTTTGAAAATGCTTATTTCGCCATTTTCTTCATCATTCGCTTAAAGAATGATGCTTTTTTTGGCTTTGGCTTGCCATACAATGCTTCGTGCATCATGTTTTTTGCTACCATTTGACCAAGGTATGCGTGGCCTAGTTCGTAATTCATGCTTATCTCCGCACATAATCGATTTTCTTATGCGCGGATTCTACACTTAAAGCGGCCAAAAACAAGATCTAAATCACATTTTAGTGCAAATGACTCATCCTATTGCAACGTCCGTATTCTTGTTTCTGCGTAAATCAGCATTGTATCGTTATATCAATGAGTTAATGTTAAGTCCGTCTAACCTTGATTCACCATACCCATTTGCAATCCAAGACATTGGTTTAGACATTCATAAAAAAAGCAGCTCAAGAGAGCTGCTTTTTAAATACTTAGCTTAGAAACACTGACCTTAAAAAGGACACTATTCGCTAATGCCTAATAGTTAGTAACTAAAACACTAGCTACGCTTTGGCTGTCTGTAAGTTTTACCCGCAATTTGGTATGTGTCTTTTTGCTTTAATTCAAACATAGTTTCAAAGAACCAAGCTGCAAATTTGATTAAGTCATCGCCTTCATTCATGACATGTTCGATGTACTCTTGCTCTTCGCCTTGTTCATTTTCTTGAAGCGTCACGTGGTAAATACGCTTTTCGCCTTCAACTTCAGCTAGCGCAAATTGACCTGTTAGTGATCCAGCAGCCTCAGCGACTTCTGTATCCTCATTGGATTTCAATAACTCAAGTGCTTGAGGCAGGCCATCTAGTGCGCAGATAGCTTTTACCAGTACTTCAAATTCATTTTGCTGCATGTTTATTACCTATTAAATGGACGCTGGTATTGTAGAAAACCATCCATACAAATACAACGTATTAACGACTGTATGCTGAACTATAGCGAGCTAGCTGTTTAACTGGTCTGTACTTCAGCTGCTTAACTGTACTCAACTTCGGTAGCTGTGGCTTTCTTATTCATTCTCGTTGAAGACCAAAGTACTGTAGCCATACAAGCGCCAATAATCAGATAAAACACGCCGAGCTGTAGGTGAGTCGTCACCCAACTCTCGACTAGATATCCACCAAGTAAACCCGCCAAACACATCTGAATTGAACCTGACAGTGCCGACACCGCGCCCGCTTTCTTCTTATGAGGTTCTAATAGCATACTGATCGATAGAGGGAAGGAGATACCTTGAGCGATAGCTAACCACGTAAATGCCCACACTAAGTTAAAGATGGATAACTCATGAGTAAGTAACCAAGTCCCTGAAGCTAAAATGATCAAAATCGCAAGACTCATCAATTGTGGTGTACTAAACCTACGATTGAGCAAGTTCAAAGCCACGCTACCAATCAGTAAGCCAGCCGAAGGGACTATCATCAACGATCCGTATTCAGCGGCTGTCAGCCCCAATTGCTCTTGCATTAAGAATGGAAACAGCGATAGCGACACCAAACTCGCCATGTAACTCATCCAATTATAACTGGCACTGGTCAACACTTGGCGATTCGTCAACAAACGGCCATAGTTCTTGACCACTTGACTGACTTCAAAGCGGCTCTTCCCGTATGGTAAAGTTTCATGAAGAACAAAATAGCCGAGAGTGAATATCGCCAGTAAATACACAAGAACAAACAGGAACACCGCCTGCCAACCGAGGTGGAATGAGATCCAACCACCAAACACGGGCGCAATAATCGGCATGATCGAAGCGGTGACCGAAATATAAGACAGTGCTTTGGTCAGTTGAAGGCCATCATAGCTGTCGCGCAGCACACTTCGCCCAAGAACCGAGGCACTACCCGCACCTAGACCTTGCAACAAGCGACCAACCTCTAACGCCGTCATGTTGTCGGAAAAAACAACACAAACAACAGTACCAATCAAATAAACACCCTGACCTAACAAGAAGATAGGTCTTCTCCCCACGGCATCGGACATCGGCCCGTAAAATAGCTGAGACAAGCCAAAACCCACAAGAAACAGCGTAACGAGCAGCTGTACATCTACCTGAGTCACACTTAAGTCTGAAGCAATTAGCGGCAATGATGGTAAATAGATACTCACCCCTACCTGTCCTGTAGCTATGATCATCATGGCTAAGAGTAGCGGTGTTTTTTTAAAGGTCGATTGGCTCAAAAAATTCCCTATTCGTTTGTTATTTGTTCATCAGATGAGTTTACATTCAAAACCAATAATTGATAATTAGCTAAATTGGAATTTAATTAAGTCCCAACAGGAAATAGTATGGATTGGATTCTTAACGTAAAAAGTTATGTAAAAGTGGTGGAAGAAGGCAGCTTCAATGGCGCAGCGCGTAAACTCAATACCACCAGCTCAGCGATCAGCAAAAGAGTGAACTGGTTAGAAGAACGTATTGGCACTCAACTATTAAAGCGCACCACGCGCTCAATCAGCCAAACCGAAGCGGGGGCTCTCTTTTATCTGCGAGCCAAAGATCAGCTCGATAATTGGCAATCGATTATTGATGAAACCCGATCGGTTAACCAAACGCCTGCGGGCCTGCTAAAGATTGGCGCAACCATTGCTGTTGGTTCTAAGTTTCTCGTGCAATACATGGACGACTTCTTAGAAAAGTATCCAGACATTAAAGTACAGCTTATCACCACCACGCCAGGTCAATTACCTGAGCTTGGCTTGGACCTGGTGATCAGTCGTGAACTGGAACAACTCAACTCGTTAAGCTTCAAGAAAACACCACTATTTGAACACAAAGCCAGCTTTTATGCCGCTCCCAGTTACTTGGCTAAACATGGTTATCCCATCAACGAGCAAGACTTAGAACAGCACAACTCCTTAATATGGGGAGAGCGTCCTATTCGTGAAGTCACGCTAACTAAAGGACAACGCATCACTTTGAACGGTAACTTTGCGACCACCAATCCTGAGGCTTTGTTTCATGCCGCGAAGCGAGGAATGGGCGTACTGTTAACCATCAAAGCAATGATCAAAGAGGATCTTAAACAAGGGACACTGGTTCCAGTATTACCAAATATAACAGCCGACGAAGTGATGGTTTACGCGTACTACCCTAAGCTTGACTACTCACATACACGAACCAAGCTATTTTTAGACCACCTAAAAGATAGGCTAGACAAAGAAAGAAATAGTCAAATTTTTTGAAATATATCGCACTAAATTTGAAAAATCACACAACACGATCGATAATAAACTAGACGCATATCAAAATTATTAATGCAAGTTGCATTGTTAATATTTAAGACGGTGCTGCTACAAGATCGTATACACAAGATCATACACATACAGCTTACACACGATTCTGGTTGGCTACGGATGGTGACTATGACTCAACATACACGCAATTGCATGATAGACACAGAGCGCATTGGCCGCTTACTCAAATTGGAAGGTATCGACCTTTTAGAGTCTGCCGTGCTTACTTTGCATCAAACCTTCGGTACTCAATACACCAGTATCATTGAGAAAAAGCACTTCCCCGATCAAATGGTTCCTTTGGTCATTGCCCATTCTGACCATGTACTGCATGACAAAATAAACGCACGCCATGGTCACATATACCAACAAGCCGTTAATCAAAAACACCCAGATTGCTCATTTGCTCAGTATATCGTTCAGTCACTCCCAACATCAGCATTTAGACAGGAAATCACCTCACAGAACTCAATCGCTATCCCAGCACGCAGTCAAAGTGGCGAAGTCATGGGTGTGCTTTTCTCAACCTTTAGTTCGCCTATGAGTACAGATCAGCAACAAGACGTGATAAAACACCACCAGTTGTTCGCAGATATCGTCATTCACACCTTGCGTGAAATGTGGTTCAACGACCGTTCTGAGCAACTGGTTAATCAACTCAGTTACGAAGTATCACACGATAGTCTAACTGGGCTATTAAACCGTAGCTGCTTATCAGACACCTTGGAATCGATCACTCAGCAGAGTGTCACTCCCTTCACGCTCGCTCTGCTCGACATCAATAGCTTCAAAGCCATTAATGATATGCACGGTAATTATATTGGCGATAAGGTGCTTCAGTTCGTTGCAGAGACCTTGCGCCGAACCTTGCCCGACAACAACCTGACGTTCCGGACGGCTGGCAATGAGTTCGCATTCATTACCTATCATTCAGACCCAATAGCGGTTTGCAAACAAATACTGGATAAGATAAAGCAAGGTTACACTAGTATTGATATCAAAATCGATTTCGACGTCAGCATCGGCATTGCCCGGTCAGATGGAGACAATAAAGACGTAGAGCAAATCATCTTCAACACCAGTTTGGCGCTAAAAGAGTGCCAGCATAGTCAAGATACTCATATTCAATGTTACGACACTCACCTAAGGGTTCGTTACCAAAGGAAAGCCGAGTTAATCGCCGCCTTACGAAGTGAGCTTGATAGCACCATATCAGACAGTCAGGCACCTAATGACAATGGAATGTACGTGGTTGTACAACCAATCGTTGATCACATTGATACACGATGGGATTACTTCGAGGTGTTAACTCGTTGGAAAACCACAAGACATGGCGACATCTCGCCAGTGGAGTTCATTCAGGTAGCGGAAGAATCGGGGTTGATTGTGGAACTGGGTGAACGGATCATCGAATTGGTATGCCGCGCTAAAACAACATTGGAGCGAGGCTTAGGCTACAAAGTTAAGCTTGGAATAAACTGCTCCGCTCACGAGCTTACCGATTCTAAGCGTTATATTTCCTATCTCACTCGAACGATTGAACAGCATCACTTTAAAGCAAACGAGTTTGTCATTGAGCTAACCGAAACCGTGCTGTTATCTCCAACTCAAGAAACAAAGTCAGCACTCGACTTTCTAAGGGGACAAGGGTTCACGATCGCTCTAGATGATTTCGGTACTGGTTACTCAAGCTTAAATTACATTCATAGCTACCCTATCGATTGTATTAAGATTGATGCCACCTTTATTCGAAATTTGCTGACAAACTCAACATCCGAAAGTGTTGTGTGGTTGATTGTTCAACTGGCACACAGACTCAATGTGTCATTGGTTGCGGAAGGCGTAGAGAAGCGTGAGCAATTAGAAAAGCTGCACGCAATGGGGTGTGACAAAATTCAAGGATACCTCTACTCTCCACCTATGCGACCAGAAGCTATCGTTAGCTACGTCACTCACTCAGAACCTCTAGCCTAAACGCCGTTTACTACCTCAACCTAAAATCAAAAAGCCGCGAGCGTATCACTAAACATTTAAGTATTTAGTTCTGCACTCACGGCTTTAAAGGCTACATCATTACTCGCAACCATCTAGCTAACGGTTACCTTGACGGCATACAGTCAGCTATTAGCTATTAGCTATTAGCTATTATTCGATTGTTTTTCTAGAGCTTTCTTTAATAGCTTGTCGGCTTCATCTCTAGCGGCTACGAATGTCGCTTTTTCCTTTTTAGGTACGGAATCGGCCATCGGAATATTTGCTTTCATTGCATTGACAGGACGACCACGTTCGATCAATTCGTAATGTAAGTGCGCCCCCGTCACTCGGCCCGTTTTACCTGATAAGCCAATACGCTGACCACGAGATACCGTTTGTCCTTTACGAACGAGGATCTTACTCAAGTGTAGGTAGCGTGTTTTGTATGTGCTGCCATGCTGAATCACCACATAGTTACCCGCATATGGGTGCTTACGAGTCATGATCACTTTACCATCACCTGTTGCTTGAACGGGTGTGCCAATTGGCGTCGCGAAATCTGTGCCGTTATGCGGAGAGACTCGCCCAGTCACAGGGTGTAAGCGCTTAGGATTAAACTGAGAACTTTGACGCCAGCCACTGCTCACAGGGTAACGTTGGAAAGCGCGTTGTAAGCTATCACCATTGGCATCGTAATATTGCCCGTCAGTGTGTAAGTACGCTGAAACAACACGGTTACGGTTCATGATCTTGATGGCTTCTATTTCACGTTTCCCGGTTGCGACACCATCAACGAATTGCGCTTTTTGAAGCACTTCAAACTGATCACCCGCACGTAAGTCTCGGCTGAAATTCAGCTTATCTTTGAGAAGAGTCACAATATGGTCAATCTCAATACTGTTCAGGCCAACTTTGTTCGCTGACATAGAGAAACTGCCTTGAATATCACCCACTAGAGGTTTCTGCTTCCATTCACCCGGAATAGAAATATCTTCGAATTCGTAGCTGCCGTCATCAAGCAGTCGATAAACCACTTTGTCCGCGACACTAAATTGAAGTTCCATTTTTGAAAGGTTGCCCGTCGCTTCGTCACGCCAAAAGCGTAATGTATTACCCGGACGAAGCGTGTCTAACGCAAGGAAGTTCAAATCGGTTTCCATCACGCTCATCATCGAGTTATAAGAAAACCCAAGCTGAGTGAAGATGCTACTTAAGTTATCACCTGATTGAATTTGATATTCAAACGTCGGTGGCTCAATAACGGTAGCAGAAGGAGGTGACAGAATTGACTCAATAACGGTTGAGTCTGGCAAATCAAGATCGATCGTTTTCGTCAGACTTGATTGTGAATATTGCAAAGCAACACTAATCACTGCAATAAGTGGCAGTCCTAAAATTGCTGCTTTTTTTACAGGTGAAAGCTCAGCAAACGGAGAGGAAAATATTTTTGAATACACGGTAAACAGGTCTTTCTACGATATAAAAGCACAGGATATGCTTTTCAGGCGTATAAATCATCATTGCATTGTCATAATATGATGTGAATCTGCGCAATCTCGGCTAAGTCATTGAGTTACCGTTAATGAAATAGGCACAACTCAAAAAATTAATGAACCAACGATTTAGACATTAAAAAGCAGAAACATCTAGTTCCTGCTTTTTAACTAATTCATACTATTTCAATTAAGTCATGCTATTTCAATTAAACGTTAACTGTCGATACCAAGCAATTATCTTCACCAAATTCATTCGGGATATAACGATCAGCATTCGCATCGTTCACCCATTGTTGATCATCAACTAGGTAGCGAAATTGAAACTCGCCATCTTTCGGAAGACGAGTTTTAAACTTGTAAACCTTCCCTTTCGCCAGTTTTTTCATTGGGGTCGCTTTCCAATCCAGAAAGTCGGCAACGATTGATACAGAATTAGCTTCTTGAGCTTCTAGCTCGAAAGTCACTTCAACTTCATCTTTCGTCTTAAAAAAACGTTTATTAATCATTCGCAAGCTCCATTTGTAAAGTAAGCAGACACAAAGCTAAGTGTGTCTAAATTTCATTCATCTACTTAAGATAATATGTAATTTAGCTCACATAAACAACAGTTCCTTGCTCTAACAAAAATGTCATTGCTCATCAATTGATTGCGTATTGAAAGAAAAACTCATTAACACCTTTTCAGATTGCAATTCTGGAAAAGATTGTTCCGCAGAATGTCGAGTAAAGCCGATAAAACCTTCCCCAGAGAGTTTGCTTTGTGAATCGAGCAGCTGAGTAATCTCTAAAGTTTGGATTCTCACACGGTCACCAAGAAAGAATTGGTCAACTAACACGACGCGGCTTCGATGCTGGTCATGTTTAAACAGGCCAAGATAATAGAAAACGCCACTGCCTTGGTTAGATACCCACATAGGTGCAACAAAGAAACTCGCCTTGCCTAACGTGACACTTGAAAGGTTGTTGGTGTCTACGGTGACCACACCACGCTCAACACCGGAGTCATAGCGTCCAAACGCGATTGATCTTGGTCCATCGACTTCATTAATAAAGGCGTACGCGTTGGTTTCAGGAACTTTGATTGTCCATGGGTTAGTCGTCTTCAAATCAAAAACGGTTTCAACAACAGGGTCATAACTGACTTGAGAAGAAGGAAACTTCGCCAAGATCTCTTCGTCACTTAAGCTAAAGCGATAAATACCCGCCAGTATCACCACAACCAGCATGATAATAGGAATCAGTAAAATCAGAGGTATAGGTAAGATTTTCTTTTTCATGAGCAATTATATTCTTTTGTTTTCATCCAGTTGTGCAGACCATAAAGGGCTTTAGTATAATTATCAATACAGGGTTAACCAGAAGTGGAGCACGGATGGATATCAATCATATTAAAGAGAAGAATATCAGAAGTTGCGAATGCCGCTGTGGAGCCGTCAATTTAGTCTGCAGAGGCGAGCCTCAACGCACCTCCGTATGCCATTGTTATGAATGTCAGAAGCGCACCGGAAGTGTGTTCGGGGTTCAGGCTCGATTTCCCATAGAACAAGTGACACTCAACGGAGAGGTCACCTCCTTTTCACGTATCAGTGACACGGGAAATGAAGTCACCTACCAGTTTTGCCCTAAATGTGGCACTACCATGCTATTGCAGTCGGTTGCCGCCGCCGATTTTTATGTCGTCCCGCTCGGACTATTTAAAGAGCAAGACTTTCCGCTACCAAGCTTTTCAGTCTACGAAGAACGCAAACACGGATGGGTCAAATTTGAACACCAGATGAGTCACTACAACTAGCCTGTTACTGACCATTTTCTCTATAAAGCAACAGTATTGGAACAAACTGCAAGACTGTTGCCTAAGATCAAATATCAACGTTCTACAACGCTAGCGTATCTTTTCGCTAGCGTTATAATCTGCTCCTCTTTTTAACCCAGGGTGAACCACATGATTTCTAAACTACCTCGCTGGGTTGAATACGGCGCCTTACTGTTAGCGGGCCTTGCTGGCAGCGTTAATGCTATTGGTTTACTCGGCTTCCAACATCAAGCTATCTCCCATATTTCAGGCACCATGTCTTTACTTGGCAGCAGCCTACTCACGCCGACTTCAACTTCTATGCACCTCCTGCTAATCATTATGAGCTTTATGCTAGGTGCCGCGTTCAGTGGATTCTTTATCGAAAATCAAGCATTGAAGTTAGGACGCCGTTACGGTGTTGCGCTATGTATTGAGGGTGGATTGCTGTTCTTGGCGCTTTGGGCACTGTTACAAGGCTACACTTCAGGCCAGTATTTCGCTTCAGCCGCGTGTGGGTTGCAGAACGCAATGATCACCACCTATAGCGGGGCGATCATTCGCACCACACACATGAGCGGGATCATCACAGACCTTGGGATCATGATTGGCGCACGCTTAAAGGGGATGCCTTTTGACCGCCGTAAAGCCAAACTTCTTATGTTCATCGTTGTTGGCTTTCTGTTTGGTGGTTTAAGTGGTGCTTGCCTGTTCCAGCGCTTTGAAATTTTGGCACTGGCTTTCCCTGCCTCTTTCGCGTTCATTGTCGCGTTTAGCTACTGGCTCTACCTAACTTATCGAACTGAAGCCTCAGTAAATTTATAAACGCCTAGTAATAACCATGAGAATATGTAACATCTGCAACACTTTATTCTAAACTCATAATTTGTTGCAGAATAACCTGCGTGAATATTTAGCGATATTTGATGAATAGTATTGCAAGTGATATTAATACTCGGTAATCTTGCACCCAATGAGAAAATACGGATGTTTAGAGAATAAAAATGCCAAGGATGTGGCTTTTTTACATGTAGAAATACGAGAATAATTAACATGTCTAACAACACGAATACTGCTCAACCAGAGAAATCTAAAGGCAGTTTCTGGGTTTTCTTAATCCCATCTCTGATTGGTTTGTTCCTCTTCATGGCGCCAATTAGCTACCAAGGTGATCTCACGATCCCTGTCGCTATTCTAGCCAAATCAATTCAAGCGGTTTTCGGTGAGTCTCTAGTTGCTATTATCACTGCAATCGTTGCCTTCATGTCTGTAGCTTCCGTGTTAAGCACCATTTTCAAACCTACATTCATTACATCGAATTCATTTCTAAACGGCCTTTTCAACCCATCTCCACTGTGGTTGTTGGTTCGTATTATCGGTGGTGCTGCAGCATTCATGGCTTTCTTCCAAGTTGGCCCTGAGTTTATCTGGGAAGAAAACACCGGTGGTCTCGTGTTAGAGGGCCTATTGCCGACTCTATTTTCAGTATTCATCTTTGCCGGTTTACTATTACCACTTCTACTTAACTTCGGTTTGTTAGAACTGTTTGGCACCTTACTAAGTAAAGTGATGCGTCCAATCTTCAACCTGCCGGGTCGTAGTGCTATCGATTGTATGGCTTCTTGGTTAGGTGACGGCAGCGTTGGTATCCTGCTTACAAGCAAACAGTACGAGAAGAAATTCTACACTCAACGTGAAGCCGCTGTTGTTGGTACGACTTTCTCAGCAGTATCTATCACGTTCAGCCTTGTAGTGATTGCTCAAGTAGAACTAGAGCACCTATTCCTACCTTTCTACGCAGCAATCTGCTTAGCAGGTATTGTGGCCGCGGTAATCATCCCTCGCCTTCCTCCACTGAGCATGAAGAAAGACACCTTCATTGATGGTACAAAACCTCACAAAGATGCTGATGCAATCCCAGCGGGTCACTCGACTTTCTCTTGGGGTCTTGAACTCGCGGTAAATAAGGCATCACAAGTTAAGTCTGCTAAGTCTGTATTTGGTGAAGGCATTCGTAACGCAGTCGACATGGTATTTGGCGTTCTTCCTGTTGTAATGGGTCTAGGTACAATGGCATTGGTTATTGCAGAATACACATCTGTGTTCTCATTCCTAGGTCAGCCTTTCATTCCATTCCTTGAGCTACTTGGAGTACCTGAAGCGGTTGCAGCATCTGAAACCATTGTTGTTGGTTTTGCGGATATGTTCATCCCAGCGATCCTTGCCGCTTCTATCGACAACGAGATGACTCGCTTTGTTATTGCAGCAATGTCGGTAACTCAGCTGATCTACATGTCTGAAGTAGGCGCTCTACTTCTAGGCAGTAAGATTCCAGTGAACATCTTAGAACTGTTTATTATCTTTATTCTACGTACGTTAATTACGCTTCCAGTTATCGCAGGTGTAGCGCATCTAATATTTTAAATTAGACGTACTGATACAGTGTAATAAATAACCTGATTTGTAATAGCCTCACTTTTGTGGGGCTTTTTTTCGCCTAATATATTCACTCTCCGGTTTAAAATATCGCCAATATACGAATTGAGAATATCATTTGATTTCATATTAATTCCCTTACACCTCTCCCTCATATAATAAACCACACGCATACTCGCCAAATTAATACCCTCCTCACTTTCTTTACCTTTGATTAAGCTAACTCTTCAACTCATTGAACCAAATAGCAAAAGTAGCAAGTATGTAATTAACTGAATTTTACGTTGTGCGGATTGTTGTATTTTTGTAGTCTATTTTGTGAAATTACATTCAAGTAAACTTCAACCCTGTCGATATATATAATTACAAAACACGATTAACTTTAGTTTTCGCAAAGCTTGTGAGAAGAGGAAAACACAATGAAATTTAGCCATAAGGTGGTTGCAGCATCATCAGCCTTGCTATTAGTGACAGTATCATTGCTTTCAATACAGCAACTTTACACCGTAAAAAGTGCTGTAGAGAACCACGTCAATGCAAGCCTGAAAGAGATGGTCTCTGGTATTAAGAACACCGTAGCATCAGAGATGAATGCTAAGAAAGCACTGGCTCAGTCGACGACTGAAGTCATCGAAATCAACCCTCAAGATCGTACCTACGTTCAAAACATCCTAGAAAAGCCAAAACTTAAAGGCAGCTTTCTCGCGGTTGGTTTTGGTTATGACGCAAACGGTTTCGTTATTGAAAATGATGATGGTTGGGAAGCTGGCCCGGATTACGACCCACGAATCCGCCCTTGGTTCATTGATGCTAAGTCCAAAAACAGTTTAGTTGTTACCGACCCTTATGTGGACGTATCAAGCAAGAAAGTCATCATTTCAATTGGTACGCCAGTGCAAGAAAACGGCCGTTTCACTGCAGGTATGTTCTACGACCTAGAACTAACCAACCTTGCGACCTTGGTAAACCAAGTGAACTTGTTTGACGCGGGTTACTTATTCCTAGTCACTGCCGACGGCACGACGATTGCTCACCCTAATGCTAAGAACAATGGCGAAACGCTATCAAGCTACCTGCCACAAGCGACTATTCGCGAGGGATCTCAACAAATTGAAGTCGACGGTAAAAAGTTCCTAGTGAACTTCACTCACATCCCAAGTGAAGATTGGTACATCGGCGCAATACTTGATGAAGAGATCGCATTCCAAACGGTTGAAGATCTGAAAAACAGCTCGATAATCTACTCTTTAATTGCGGTTATTCTCAGCATCATTGCATTAACCGTCCTTATTCGTGTGTTAATGCGCCCGCTTGAGACGCTTAACCAAGCCATTCAAGATGTTGCGAGCGGACAAGGTGACTTAACTAAACGTCTAGATACCAATACAGATAAAGAGTTCTCTGACCTTGCGAAAGGCTTCAACACCTTTACTGAAAACCTGCAAAATCAAATCATTCAATCCAAAGCGATTGGTGTTGAGATTAAACGTGGCACTGAAATCACAGTAAAAGGCGCGGGTGAGTCAGCGAATGCGATGAATACTCAGCTGCAAGAGCTTGAACAGCTAGCCACCGCAATGAACGAGATGGCCGTTACCGCAACGGAAGTAGCAAACAACGCTCAAGGCGCAGCCGCCGCGGCTCGTGAAGCTGACGATGCGACACTAGACGGTACATCTGTAGTAAGTGACACGACTCAAGCGATTGATAACCTTTCAGCGCGTATCGACCAAGCGGTTGCAGAAGTACAAGTACTTGAATCAGCAACAGCAAATATCGAGACGATTCTTAAAGTAATCAACGATATCGCAGACCAAACCAACCTACTTGCATTGAATGCTGCTATTGAAGCGGCGCGTGCTGGTGAATCGGGCCGTGGTTTCGCTGTCGTTGCCGATGAAGTTCGCACACTAGCGCAACGTACTCAAGAATCGACCACAGAGATCCGCAACATGATTGAGCAGCTCCAAGCGGGTGCAAGCTCTGTATCTAACGCGATGAATCAAAGTAAAGACACAGCCACTGACGCCGTTGAACGCGCTCAGCAAGCAAACTCTTCACTTGACCGCATCCGCGACGCGATTCAGCGCATCTCTGATATGAATATTCAGATTGCTTCAGCAGCTGAAGAGCAGAGTTTAGTAGCGGAAGAGATCAACAACAACACAGTTAAGATCAAAGACCTTTCAACACAGGTATCGAACGCAGCTCAAGACGCAAACACAGCAATGCAAGTTCAAACTGACAATGTTCGCCAACAAGACGAACTATTAAACAAGTTTACGGTTTAACCGCCTTAGCGTTTAGCTAACTAACACCTTGTTTAACTAACACCCTGTTTAGTAAGCAATAAACAGCTTTAAATAAAAAAACCCGCTTACTGGTAATCAGTAAGCGGGGTTTTCTTTGCAAAATTTGCTTTCTAACTCGTAACAGGCTCGAGCTAGTTGGTCGTCAGCATCATGCACTGGTTAGATTCAACCTTAATAGTTAAGTCCTTACCAACACATTCGAACACTTCGCCAGACAACAGATCCGTCACAGCGCCTGTCCAATTTAATGAGGCCGTCTTGCTTCGTTTCGATTTATTAATCACCACAATGCCTTTGTCGCCACGAACAAACACCAACAAGTCATCATTGGCTTCAACCACCTGCATCGCTTCGCCATGAACATGGTTATGGAATTGAATCATGTTTTTCATATAAGGCGCTTGCCAGTCGTTAAGCCAACGAGGTTGGCCACTCTTGTCCAGAATACCGCTGGTGCTGAGCTCACTGTAAACAAGCGGCACACCGCCATCTCGTCCAAGAATAAAGGCGTGAGCTAATTGCTCGTCGACTTCATCCATCACATGTTCCAAAAACACCTCGTTATTTGGAATGTCATGAGTGACAGCAAAAGTGATCGCTCGCATGTTCGACAGAGCTTGACCAAAACAGTATGGGTTGATCAGAGACTTAAAACTGCCCTGCTCTTCAAAAGCTTTGAAGATGGTATTGAATAGCGG
Organism: Vibrio sp. 1F253; assembly: GCF_041439295.1. Taxonomy (NCBI): domain Bacteria; kingdom Pseudomonadati; phylum Pseudomonadota; class Gammaproteobacteria; order Vibrionales; family Vibrionaceae; genus Vibrio; species Vibrio sp. 1F253. The sequence continues at coordinate 78,604 of NZ_JBGONU010000009.1, forward strand.
AAAATCATACGCCCCTAAACGAGTGTGTTTAAGGTAAGGCTCGAGGAACAGTTCGTACTCTTCTTTGGTTGCACCACCGTCAGTAATGATCTCGCCAAAGATATGCATTTCTTCACAGATATCATCAGTCCAAACCTTACGTAGATGTGACAGTGTCATGTGTTTCGCTGCGTCGATGCGAAACCCTTTCACACCAATCACTTTCAAGGCTTTTAGGTAAGCTCGCTGCTGTGTAACCACATTGTCGTTGTCTAACAGCGTTGGCAGGCCTGGATCGCTTGCTCCACCAGTAATACGTCCGTTTTGCACCTCCCAAGTGTCTTTCCAGTTCTTGATACCAAACGCTTCGACAAAGTCGTTCTCATCAAACAAAGGTTTAGAAAGATCACCAAACAAACGAACGGATTCGTAATACTCAGAATCTTGTTGGTAAGACGCCATGTCTTGTTGATTTGGATACGTCAAATCACCGCGAATACTCGACTCGTTAGCCATGTGGTTAAACACAACGTCCACATAGGTACGAAGCCCATGTTGCTTTAACGTGTTCACCATTGCAGTGAAGTCTTGCGTATCACCAAGCTGATTATCGATCACACGATAATCTTGGGGTTGATAGCGCTGCCACCATTGGGTACCTGTATCTCGATCACAGCCTTTAGGCCCTCGTAACGACTTCATTGCCGGCGAGACTAAAACAGATTTATAACCCAACTCTTGAATCAGAGAGGCGTTCTTCATTACGTCAGCGTAGCACCAGTCAAAAGCATGCAATATAACATCTGTCGCTGGGGTGCTTAACATAGCTGAACTCTCCATGTTGTTCTCCTACCAAACTCGTTTACAGCTTTCTAGATAAATACAAAGGCTAAAAGGCAAAGCTGCATAAATTTCCTTAAGAATGGTGTTTATTATATGAGTTACTCATTAAAACCCCTCCTCCTCCCACCGATTAGTCAAGGTGGATAGTTAAGGGCGTAGCGCCAATTATCGCATAACGTCTGGGATGAACACTCAGCCATAATGTTTTTAAATGCGCCCAAAAATGACAAAAAAGGAGCGTATCTACGCTCCTTTTATTCAATCTAACACATATCAATGACTAAGTTCGGTAAAGAACCTTCACTACGTGCCAGCCAAATTTTGTTTTTACCAGGTGTGGTACAAGCGTCTCGCCAGAGAAACAAATCTTATCAAACTGAGGCACCATTTGACCTTTTTTGAACTCGCCTAGGTCGCCGCCCTTTTTACCAGATGGACAGGTTGAATGCTTCTTCGCTAGCGTTTGAAATTTAGCGCCCTTTTTAAGCTGCGTCATGATGTCTTCTGCTAATTCTTTATGCTTCACCAATATATGAAGCGCTGCTGCTGTTCTTGCCATGATAATTCTCAGTTTGTTGCGGTCAGTTTATTTGTGATGATTACGTAGAATTCATCAGAGTACTGACTGTTGTAATTCAGCTTACGGCTAACGACTTGTCGACAAAAGTCCATCAAACGCCTGCGTTTAGCGTGATTTTAACCCAAGAATCGTCATTCTTCACTCTATAACCGAAAACAACCCCCTTAAAGATCTTTAAAAACCGCATAGTGACTTGCTGCGAATGCCATTTCCCTTTAAATTAATCCTTATAGATTAAGCGCGTATTAAGTAGGAGCCACTTATGGCCAAACCGATAAGTAAAGCGAGTCAGTCACAGGGAATGCTGATGTTCAAGTTATCCCTCACTCAAAGTTTTGCGATAGGCACGCTTAAGGTCAGAGAAATCGTTCCTTTCCAGCCAATGACCCAAATCCCTTACTCTCATCACCACGTGATTGGTACCGTCACTATTCGCGAACTTACGGTTCCAGTTATTGATATGTCTGCGGCTATTGGGTTTCGACCGATCACACCGACTGAATACCAAGACTGTGTGCTCATCGTGACAGATTGCTTAAGAACCGTTGTCGCATTCTTGGTTCGTTCGATTGATAAAATCATTGAATGTGACTGGAAGAGCATTGAGTCGCCACCCGCGAGTGTAGGAACCAATGTGTTTGTTACCGGCATTACACGTTTTGAAGATCGTATCGTGCAGATGCTCGACGTAGAGTTATTACTTTCTAAGATTTACCCTGCTTATGAAAACGCACATATTCCGATGCTGACAGATGTCGAGAGAGAACGCCTAAAAGCGCTGAACATTCTATTGGTTGATGACTCTTTGATTGCACGAAAGCAGCTGTCTGATGCCTTAGACAGCATCAACATCCCTTATAGCATTTGTAACAACGGTTTAGATGCTATTGACCTGATGCGAGGTGAGGCTGCAAAAGGTACAGCAATTGATCTTCTCGTGAGTGATATCGAGATGCCCGGGTTAGATGGTTATGAACTTGCATTTGAAGTACAAAACGACAGCGCACTCAATCATGCCTACTGTATTTTACATACTTCACTATCCAGTGAGATCTGTGTTGACCGAGCTAATCAGGTGGGTGCACATGAAGCGCTAGAGAAATTCAATGCAGGCGAATTAATCGAAGCCATGTTGCGCGGAGCGAAAGTCCTAAACGACGCGGCTATGACTGCTTAGACACAAAAAAGCCCTCACATTAGAGGGCTCCTAAAGTAATCCGTTAAACGAGCTTACTCGTTAGACACTTTTTTGTGACCTTCTTGCAGGTGAACGAAATCCACTAAGTCGTCGCCAGATACTTGGTATGCCTGACCGAAACCTTTTACGAACAGGCCATTCTCTGCTTTAAGGTTGAATAGAGAAAAATCTTGAAGTTGGCTTAAACCATCAATAATCTCACCAAAACGTTCTTGCATCTGGCCAATAACTTGAGTCCAAAGCTCCGTTTCACGCTCTACAACACTTGCTTGTGCATCAAAGGTTAGACGCTTACGTGCATAAAGCTGCTTAGAGCTCTCTTCATCTTCGATCATCATCAAAGAGACTTGTGGGTTCGCTTTTAAGTTACGAGCATGACGAGCAACGTCAGAAATTAGAACAAAGTAACCTTCTTGGTTCTGAACGAAAGGGGCGTAACTTACGTTCGGGCGACCTTCTTCATCAACCGTTGCAAGTTGAAGGGTACGGCGCTCTTGGCGAAATTCTTTGATTTCTGGACCTAGGCGACCTTGTAGGCGTTCTTGTTTTACTTGTTGTTCCATCGATAATTCCTTTCTTCACTTTCTCTTATTTATTATTTTTACCCGAGGTTGAGCGTTCATTAGTAAACTAAGTGGACCTCGAGCATTCATATTTTCTTTAAGCTAGCTGGCAATCTTATTTAAGCTTGATGTTGACTGTACTTAAGCTCGTTCTTTTAGTGCTTTGAAGCGTTCAACTTGGTCGACAATCAGCTCTCGCTTTTCATTGCGACCTAGGTAAATCTTAAAAATGTTCTCGCCTGTTTCACTGAAGAAACCGAAGTAATGACTTTCACGCCCCATGAACGCCTTGCTCACCAAACCAATATGTTTGATGTTATCCAGTTTTAAGTGGCCATGCAGCTCGCCTTCTTTACCCATCAGATTGTAGTAACCACGCGCTACTTTGCCTTTAGGAAACGGCGCCTTTACTTCAAAGATTGAGCCAAATGAATGCATAATTGTGGTCACTGGGCCCCAACCAACCAAACCTTCTAGAATATCTTGAGCACGGCTGCCATCTAGCATCACCGCCATGTCTCCAGGAAAAGCAGCCACTACTTCAACTTCTGAAACTCCTAGCTTCTCAGCAATCGCAGTAGGAAGTAGTTTTGGTTCTTCTTCTAGAATGCCTGCGACACGTTGTTCTAAAGTTTCTGTCATTGCGAATGTTGTATCTGTCATTGAATAAGTTTCCGTATAAACGAGTGATTGACGTAAGTTATAAACTAAAAATTCGAGATTAAGCGTGCTTCAAACTTGCATGCGGGTGAGCACCCAAGCCAGAGGCAGTTGGTGCTGGGTGCAAGGTCTGATATTCCGTGTTAAGCACTTGAATCACACTCTGTGCAAGACTTACCGCCCAGAAACTGCCAGCTATAGTCAGGCTCAGGTAATCTTCCGAAAGATCAACTAGGCCATTCTTTTCCCAATGTGAAAACAGAGGCTTCAGGTAGTCAAACGTGTCTTGCCCCATAAAACTCGGCAACGTACTTCTTCTTACAACACCAGAATCAAAACCGGCTTTCAATGAAGAGAAGATTGGCTCTAGTGAGCTTTGCTTGGTCATCATGGCTATTGGCAATTGACCTTGCTTTATAGACTCCATGTAGCTGTCTAAAGTTCGATGTTGCATCACACCATGACCACCGATGTTGCCACCAGCGCCACAACCAATGGGTAGAACTTCGGCATAAGTTTTCGCTAAGCTGTTGTAAATGCTGCGTTCGCGGTTATCACGAGTCCAGTGATTCACGCTCAGTTGCTTAACCTTGTGCTTTGCCATGAACTCAACGCCCGCCAAGTACATACTCGCCTTATCTGGCGTATTAGCCGGTGGTGGGATTTTTCCTTTCTCAACAAGATTAAGCATAGGCGCGTTGCCCGAAACAATCAGTTGGTAGAGGTCGATACCGTGTGCGCCAGTCGACATGTAGTCTTCTAAATCTTGTTGAAATACTTCCATAGACTGGTGTGGCAACCCGTATAGCAAATCAAGAACGATAGGCGCTTGTTCAGTGCGACTCAGTGAACTGATACGTTCCAACACAACTTCTCGGTCATCCAAGCGCTTAGCACTACGTCGAACTTGAGTATTGAAACTTTGAATACCGAATGAGAAACGATTGAAGCCACCTTCCAGCGAACGATCAAACGTCTCGTCGCCAAATCGATTAATACGCCCTTCTAAGGTCATTTCCACATCGTTCGCTAATGGGAAGTATTGACGAATAGCCTTACCTAACAGCTCAACTTGTAGAGGAGATAAATCGGTGGGTGTTCCACCACCAATATAGACGGCGTGAAATAGTCCAGACTGAGCCCAAGAGGTTTTAGCTTTTTGCTTTAGCTCAACCATCAGTGCATCAAAATACTCATCCACTAATTTACGGCTTGCGGCATTTTGGAAGAAATTGCAGAACGTACAACGCACGCGACAAAAAGGAATATGGATATACAAACAACGTTTATCCTGTTTCTTTCCTTCACTCAGCATCAATTCATCAAAGATTTCCAATTTCTTGCTCGGGTCGACCGGGATTGAGCTTCCCCCAGCATGTGCAGATTGCTTTTTGGCAAATGCAAAACGAAGTGGGTCTGGGCTAGAAACGCCCAGAATTAATTCGTCAAACTTATATATATCAACGCTCATATAATCTCTCTAAACACTTATATAGCAAAGCCTGGAAGACTGTTTGCTAAAACTGAGAGAATCATAAATAGACGCAAATGATAATGCAATTGATAATTGATCTTATTTAGATTCTAAGCAATAATCCGATACATATTTTAGATTTGGTGAAGGATTGAATGTGAACGTACCTAGATATGTTATTGCAGGCGGTGCATCGTTAGTGATTCATGCGGCGATGTTATTTGTCGCTCAAGAATCCAAAGTCTTTGCAATGCCAGCAGGTAGCCAATCGAACACGGTATCGATCAACTTCACTCCAAAGAGCGTTCCCTCACAAGCTCAGAAAAAAACCGTTACAGAGCCAGTTGAGCCTGAGCCAATCAAGGAAACGCTCTCACACCCAGAACCTAAACCTGTCGAACCGAAAGCAGTAGAGCCAAAGCAAGCTAAACCTGCACCAAAGAAAAAAGCGATCACCAATAAACCTCAGCCCAAGAAAGTAGAGAAAAAGGTTGTGGAGAAGACAGCCGAGAAAAAGCCGATTCAAAAAAAACCGGTGACTCAACCAGAAAAGCTGGCCGACAAAAAAGTCGATAAAAATATGGACGAGTCCGCCAACCAACCTCGACAAGTTAATCAAGGCGTATCTAACCAAGAGCCGGTGTTAATCACTAGGCCCTCTTTTTCAGCTCGTCCAACGCCACCAAGCTACCCACGCCAAGCAAGGCGCCGAGGCGTTGAAGGTGTCGCAACTTATGAGGTCTGGTTAGACGCTGAAGGAAAACAAATTAAACAGGCATTAGTCAACTCATCAGGCGCACTAATGCTCGACAACGCTGCCTTGAAAGCCATTAAGAAATGGAAGTTCTCACCTCATACTGTAAATGGTCGAGCAATTGCTCACCGTGTGCAAATACCTGTTCGTTTTAAGTTGGATTAACCATGCAACAAATCAGTTACTTACAAGATCAACTTGGCCTAATGACATGGCCTCTTCTTATCTGTTCAGCATTAACAGCAATGATCATCGCAGAGCGTATCTTCCAAGTCATGCTAAGCATTGGGGTTGGCAAACGCGCTATTCGTCATGAGCTCAATCAGATTTCACCAACCAATAGCAAAGAAATCGAAGCATTAGCACAATCTATTTCTGGTAAACGACCTCTGCTGTACAAGGGCGTGTCGATGCTGCTTGCTCACCACTCTTTCTCAAAAGGTTTACGTGAAGATGCAGCAGGGATTTGGCTACAAGAGAAACGCCACCAGCTTCATGCAGGTTTAAGATTGCTTGGCTTGATCGGCGTCATCAGCCCGCTAATTGGCCTGCTTGGCACAGTACTTGGGCTTATTGAGATGTTTAAAGGCGTTGCCGCTACAACAGGCAGCATCACGCCTAATGATTTGGCAGACGGTCTTGGATTAGCAATGAGAACCACTGCTGCGGGTTTGATGATTGCGCTTCCTGCGATTTCAGGAGCTCAACTACTCGGGTTATGGGCCGATCGAGTGCTAGCTCAGTTAGAACACACTCTGAATTATGTGAATGTTTGGCTAGAAGGCATGTCAATTCAAACCAGTCAGTCTGGCGACACTCAAGGGACTCCTGTCAGCAAAGCCTCTATCGGTGATGTGAGCCAAGCATGATTAAAACGCCCCACTCATCTCAAACACAGAGCTTAGTTCCGGATTTAACACCCTTACTGGACATTATATTTATCGTGATGGTTTTCCTTCTACTGACAGCATCAGTGAAGTTGGAGTCATTAGAGGTGGAGCTTCCGAGTTCTGATATTAAAAACGTTTCTGAAGTTCATAAAGATTCGATTAGCGTCAATATCTTAGATCACGAACCTTACTGGGCGATCAACGGCCAAGAGTACATCGACTGGGAAAACTTCAAGATCGCACTGTTAGAAGAAACAGGCACATCGGATAAGAAACCGATCATCATTGGCGCCGATAAAGCAGCTAACGTTGAGAACTTAGTGAAGTTGTTGTCGTTCTTACAAGAAAACGGTATTCCAGCAACCCAATTACTCACGGAGGAAGGCTAGAACGACTCTTAAATTTTCATGAGACCTAGCACCTTTTATGAGATTGGACTCTTTATTGATAAGACCAAATAACCAAAGCCAGCTCTCTATCGATTCAAACTCAACATGCGGACAGGCTGATCACAAAGCATCTTCGCGATTACTCTCCATCAAAAGAAAGTACAAATAAATTATTATGAAAGACTTAAAAGTGCTCAATAAATTAAAGAACAACAAACATTTACTCGCAATCGCCGCGATGGGGTTGGTACTTGCAGCACCTATCGCCAATGCTGACGACACAAAACAACCTAGAATCATCAGTGCTGGCAGCGCAGTTACCGAATTAGTTCTTGCTTTGGGTGCTGAAGAGCAGTTGATTGCAATTGATGTGACCAGTCACTTACCTCAATCAAAAACGCTACCAAAGATTGGTTACCACCGAAACCTTTCTGCAGAAGGGTTGATTGCCTTATCGCCAACCACACTGATTGGCTCAGATGAGATGGGGCCAGACAACGCCATTTCTCAATTAAAATCTGTGGGTATCGATGTCGAGATCGTTAACACCGAAGCAAACGTTGAAGGGCTATTGAAGCGTATCGATCAAATTGCAAAGATTACCCATACCGAAGCTCACTCACAGCAAGTTAAAGCAGAAGTAAATCAGAAGATTGCGGCACTGGAAGCTAACCAAGTACCCAACAACGAAGCGAAGAAAGTTCTGTTCCTATTACTGCATGAAGGCCGTCCTGCAAACGTTGCTGGCGGTGAAACATCACCCAACGCTATCATTGAACTGGCTGGCGGTGTTAACCCTGCGGCTCAAAGCCTAACGTCATACAAGCCATTATCGATGGAATCACTGGTAGAAATGCAACCAGATGTGATTTTAGTCAGTGGCCGTAGCTACCAGAAAATGGGCGGCGCTGATGCCATTCTTAAATCGTTACCTATGCTAGCGGCAACCCCAGCAGGCATGAACAAGCAAATCATTACCGTAAAGGGCAGCGCTCTAGTTGGAGGGCTTGGTCTTGAAAGCCTTTCTGAAGCGAAGCGAATAAACGCACTTATCTATCCGCTATAACTTATCTATCCGCTATAACTCACTACCCTATTTTTACTGTTACTTGCTCAATCCTCATTACTGCGTCGCTTTCGCAAAATCGGTTACGAGGATTGAAGCTAGTGATAGACATTGAGGCTCTTTATGTTGTTACGATCCGTCCCACTAAAAACATCGATGTTAGGCTTTGGCGCTATCCTAGTCTTAACCGCGCTGTACTCGGTCACCGTTGGGCCTATGGACATAAGCTTAGCTGACAGCGCAGCCAGCCTATTCCAACCCAGCAATGACTTAGCTCCCCACATCAATTTGGTGATTCAAGAGATCCGCTTACCGAGAACCATCTTATGTATGCTAATCGGCGCGATTCTCGCATTATGTGGTGCGGTCATGCAGGGACTGTTTCGAAACCCGCTTGCAGAACCTGGGATCATAGGCGTCTCTGCCGGAGCTGCATTAGGCGCGGCGTTGGCCATTGTTCTTTTCTCTGAGCTTTCACTTCAATACCCTGCTTTTATGAACTTTGCGGCCGTACCAGTATTTGCCTTTTTAGGTGGCGCTTTAACCACCCTGCTAGTTTATAAGCTAGGTACGGGAAAATTTGGTACCTCGGTGACCATCATGTTATTAGCGGGTGTTGCGATCAGTGCATTGTCAGGCGCAGGTATTGGCTTCTTGAATTTCATTGCTGATGACCAAATGCTACGTGATCTTTCGTTGTGGTCGATGGGTTCATTGGCGGGTGCTAAGTGGTCCGGAATTTTACTTGCTGCTGTCACACTCGTTGGATTGTTTGTTGTTTTCTACCGCCAAGCAATGTCACTGAATGCTCTATTACTGGGCGAGTCAGAAGCGCAACACCTTGGCATCCCAGTACAGAAACTCAAGCGAAAGCTGATTCTACTGACGGCTGCGGGCGTTGGTATCACGGTTAGCTTGTCTGGCATGATTGGCTTCATCGGACTGGTTATTCCTCATTTAGGTCGTATGTTGGCTGGCCCTGACCACCGAATTCTGTTGCCACTATCAGCAGTGTTAGGCGCGTTACTATTAACAGCTGCAGACATGGCCTCACGCGTGGCACTGGCTCCAGCTGAATTGCCAGTTGGTATTGTCACTGCAATCATCGGCGCTCCATTTTTCTTGTATCTACTATTTCAACAGAAAGGGAGAATCCTTTAATGTTTCCTGCAGCGTTAAAAGCAACCGACATCGAAGTGAAGTTCGGCAACAAAGTGATTTTAGATGGCGTTTCTATTGAGATTGAAGCAGGAAAGGTAACCACACTACTTGGACCAAACGGCGCAGGAAAAAGTACGCTGCTGAAAGCTTTATGTCAGGAGATATCGAGCACTGGTGATATTCAGTATTTTGGACACACCAAAAACAAGTGGTCTTCTCAAAAGTTGGCTAAGCACTTGGCGATGCTTCCTCAACATAGTACGTTGACCTTCCCTTTTCTGGCACACGAAGTTGTCGAGCTTGGTGGTATCCCGTTGCAAGAGTCCAACAAGAAGCTCACTAGCATAGCTAGCCAGAAAATGGATGTTGCCGATGTGTCTCACCTAAGCAAAAGGCTCTACCCTTCTCTATCTGGCGGTGAAAAACAGCGTGTTCACTTGGCTCGAGTGCTAACCCAACTTCACTATTCTGGTGACCAATGTATCTTGATGCTTGATGAACCCACATCAGCACTGGATCTTGCCCATCAGCACAACACGTTAAAGATCGCGAGAGAGTTAGCCGACAACCACAATGCCGCGGTTATCGTAGTTTTACATGACTTAAACCTAGCCGCTCAATACTCAGATCGATTGATAGTTTTGAAAGAGGGAAACTTAGTTTGCGATGGCAGCCCTTGGGAAGCACTTAAGCCTTCGATGATTGAAGATGTGTACGGCTACATAAGTATTGTAGAAAAGCACCCAACCATGAACTTCCCCCAGGTTCATCCCGCACAATAAGCTCGATTAAGAACAGGTTCGTTTTGAGTATTCGCTTTCTCTAACAACCACACCATTCACCGCCTCGATTTCTTCGAGGCTTTTTATTGTCTCACAGCCCCTCTCTCGCCTTAAAATCAATTTTGTTAGCTACCATGGCAATACCCCTTAAAACGGCTCACCTTGAGCGTTTGAGGCTCTAGAAATAAACACCATCAGTTAATGTTAGTAAGCTTTTAGTTACTCAGAAAGATGCAGGCGAAACCCTAAATATCTAAAAAGAAAAGAAATAACTTTATTCAGCACAAAGACAAGATAACGACAACGGTGTGAGAGCTAGAGGAAAAAAGAAAGAAAAGTGAAACTACAGGTACAAAAAAAGCCCCCTCAGGAGCTTCTTTCATTGCGTGTTGATTATTGGCTCATATGAATCAATGACTTACCAATCAACCACTCTAGTTCTTTACCACTAGCATCACCAAACTGAGTTTCAGTTAGCTTGTACAAGCGGTCGATACCGTTTGCCGCAAACTCATGTGCATTCTCGGCAGTAACGATATGATGGAAAAGTAAACGTAAGATCGCTAGGAACTCAGCATCTTCAAGTGCTGCAACCCAGCTAGCCGAAAATGCATCAAGGCCATTTTCAAAGTCAATGTGTTCCATAAACATCTTGAAAATACGACCGTCTAGAGCAGCAGTAAAATCCGTTTTCTTTGGAAAGTGATGACTTATACCTGTACGAGAAACGCCTGTTTGTTGACTCAACGTCGTGTATGACATTTTGTCGTAACCCAATCTCAATAACTGGTCTACAACGGCATCCATGATCTTCTGGATCGTGATTTCTGTATCTTCTTTACTACGCTTTGGCATATTCAGGTTCTTCTCTTTGTAAATCCATCTAACTCAACCGAATGAAGTCAGAATGAAAATCGTTATCAGCATTATGTGAGCAAGGTATTTTTTCGCAAGTATTTCCATTAAATACCCACAAATACTTTGTACGAACAATTTTACAGTGTTGCCTCTTTGGGCACTTTGTTTAATTATTCTTCGAAAATCACCTTACAATCCTAAGTCGATAAGTTTAAATAACTACTTAGAATATGAAATACCCAACGAAAAATTCATTGTATAAATAACTGTCAAGCGATAGATACTCTTATAAAATCAATCCTGGCGCAACTAAGTGAATGATATTCTGACAAATAAATAACGTACCTCTTCAGGAAAACGTGATATTAATCACATACATATTTATCGTCGCGAATATACATATTCATTAAATATCCTATCAAACAGCATAGCATACCAGTAAAAATTAGTTCAAAGATTTTGATTTTTGTAGATACAGTTCAAATTGCTCGCTAGAATAACCGCAGACTTTGTAAGAGGATTATTTATGAGCCAAGATATTGGTAACAATGATGTATGTGAGGCTTGCGGCTGCGCAGGTGAAATCGGGTTTATCATTAAAGAAGGCGACGATGTTGCCGAAGTAACGGTTTACGGTAACTCTAAAGCACTCATTGAAACTGAGTTTGCTAAGTACGTTGAGCTTGCTAAACAAGTGTCTAGCAACGTTGAGTTTGAAGCATCAGAACTGACAGAAGAAAGCACAGAATTAAATGCTCGCTTTAAGTTTGAAGTCAGCGCTGAGAAGATTATTTTCGAACTTAAGACTCGCTCTCTAGCACGTTAATATAAGCACCAACACTCATACCAATGAAAGACGAGTTTATTTCTCGTCTTTTTTTATAATCTCAATCCAGCCTAGAGCACCATTGGTCTCAAAATCATTTTCGGCAGCACATCGAATCAACACTCCTGAAACTTCAACGACCGCACCTAGGCTATAGGCCTTATCATCATAATAACAAACTCGTTGCTGTGAACCACTCTGAGTGACGACGACTGCAGCCTTAGCGGGCGTTGATATTATTTTATTAGCATTCGCTGATGCTGAACAAAATACAGAAGTTACAATCACAAAGCCTTTTAGAATTTGACGCTTTATTTCAATCACAGATTCGCCTTTCATTGTGTTCTATTCTTTTTTACCGACCAACAAATGAGTAAAACACTATGCGAGAATAATTTTTTCATTATAGTGTTAACGTCTATCGTAATAAGAAGCTTGTTATGCTCCGAATAATCGTACTTATTATTGGTTCTTTAACCATAACAAATGTGACTGCAGAACCACTCGATCAGTATCAAATATTGAACCATCTGGATAATTACGGAAACTTATATTTACGAAATAAGCCCTATACATCACTACCGACAGGATTGGTCGTCGATGGCAATTTAAATATAGAAAACACCGCAATCACTCGCCTTCCCAAAGGGTTGGAAGTTAACGGAAGCCTTAAAGGCGGTAACAGCCTACTAGCCCGAGTTCCATCGGGCGTAAAAATAAAAGGCTACGCCGACTTGATAGGAAGTAAGATTACCCGTTGGCCAAGAGGTGTGAGAGTGGGTGGATTCATCAACCTCACAGATACCCCCCTAATACGGCTTCCCAACGGCTTTAGAGTAAAAGGAGACCTAAGCGTGATCCGTACTCCTTTAACCGAGCTACCAAACGGGATAGTGGTTGATGGCGATTTATATATTGGCGGATCTGCAATTACAGAATTTCCCGATACCATGACGGTCAAAGGCAATATCTACCTAGGTGGTAACACGATTACCACGTGGCCGACCCAATTAGATCTTGGTGGTGCTGTTGCTCGCTAACCTGCCGTTCGATTCATTGATTGATTGATTGACGGTAATAGCAGTACTTAGAAAAAGACACCTATACCGCTATAAAAAAGGAGCCTTAGGCTCCTTTTTCAATTCAATCAACGAACTTGTTTGCTAACGCTCGTTAACCAATATTCTTCACTGGGTTCGCATAGCTATCGATCAAGTACTGACGAGCACCTTGTGGCAAACTCGATAGTTTATCTTCAAACTCTTGCTTCACCGCAGCTGTAATCGACTCGTCTTCTTTTTCTGCAGCCAGTAAGTTCACAGGAAATAGTTTGTAGTTATCATGGATCTGGCGGTCAATCTCTTGAGCAAGTGCTTCAGGCGTATCGAAATCTTGGTCAATAACCTGACCAAAACCAACATGAACACGCCCTTTATTACCGATGATGCCTTGAATGATACTTTCGATATCTTCAAACTCACCCTTTTCGTAACTGCCGTTTACGTCTTTTTCAAAAAGCTCTATTGCTTTCGCGGTGTCACATGGATCGTTTTCGTATGAAATAGCCACAGGAACGATCTTCAATGATTTCACGTACTCAGGAAATACGATTTTTTGCTTACGCCCTTCAACATGGAACATCTTCAGAATTGCTGGCTCTGTGAAGTCATTGCCGTCTTTTGCACGACCTTCTTTCTGAGCGATCCAAATAGAGTTACCTGTTTCTAGAGAGTGCTTAATGTACGAAGACAATTGTCCAAGCGCTTTCATCATTTCACGTGGCCCTTTTAGAGAACGCTTTACGATGAAGCTTTTGTTCAGACGCATCAATTCAGTCGCACATGGCTTCTTTAGTAGGTTATCACCAATGGCAATACGGCAAGTTTGATGATTTTTCAGATGCAAAGCGTAATTAACTAACGCTGGATCCATAGCAATGTCACGATGGTTTGATACAAACAGGTACGCTTGGTTCGCATCCAGTGACTCTAAACCCGTGTATGTCACCCCTTTGGTGGTTTTAGCGAGCGTATCGCGTAAGTACTTTTTCACTTCGATCTGAATGGATTCAACGCTAGTCAGCTTGCTCCATTTCATTTTCAAGTACACTCGCAAGATCGGGCTCATTAACGCTTTGAACCAAGACGCATGGTTTGAAAAACGATAGTGCAAGATCGCACTGATAAATTCTTCATCATTAATAAGACGGTTTAGTGCCGCTGGAATTTCATCATCGCCGTAAGGACGAATATCAACATATGGATCGGTTGGAGAGGTCATTTTTTCATTCATATAATAAAAAGCTGGCTCATTCTACGCGTTGTTTTGACTTATCGCAGCTACAGAGCCCATACTTTTGACAAGGTCAGACCAGAAACATCGAAAATGCCCTGTTATTATTGGCATTCTTTAAGATTAACGGTAATCTTGACGCCCCAAGACTAAGGTACTATCTATGAACTTCGCTATTGAATATACATCGGCTTACTTTTCACACCTGGTGATTACACCACGCAAAAAAGTACTTAAGCATAGCCTTGTATCGGTTCAAAGTGGTTTGGTTTTGATTAAGCTGGGCAAACAAGAGTATGCCGTCGAGCCAGGTCAGAGCGTCTGGGTTCCATATGACTGCCTAACATCACTGACCTACTTTCCAAACACACAGGTCAATCGTGTCGACTTTTCTGTGCGCTTGACGGATTCATTCCCAAGACAAGCGGGATACGTCACGCAAACGAACCTCTCTTCTGCGTTGCTAGAAAAGCTAGAAGTTACTAAGTCTCGTAGTCTAAAAACGAATAATACTGAGCAAGCGTTTAAAGATATGCTTTCTGTATTGAAGCAAGAAGTGTTGTCGTTTAAACCACTGCTTTGTGAAAGTGCTCTGTCTCAGCGATTCAATCAATGGAATGTTGATGATTCGAACTTACCGCAAGAGCACACATTGGTGATGGTAATGCGCGAGGCGAAGAAACGAATGCAATCAGGTCAGAAACGTACTCTTGTGATTGATGACCTGTTCTCAGGTAAAGAAGAAGAGTTCGAGCAACTGTGCATGCTCGTGTTTGGTGAAGATTTATAGCTTGGCGGTAAGTGAGAGCTGGTATTAAAACTAGCAAGCCAAATACTAAAAAGCCGCAAAAACTCAGTTTTCGCGGCTTTTTTAATTCTTAGCACTTAGACAGAAAAGAATGAACTACCTGTCTAGAATGGCAGCTCAACCTGCATCATTAAGTCTGCATCACTAGAGTCATGCCAACGGTAATCAAAACGCATACGCGGCTGCCCTTCTACTTTATCACCAAAACCTATGCTCAGCTGAAGACCATGGTTCATCAACCACTCTTCTGTCGACATATTATACTGTTCATCTTCCAGCTCTTCTGGAAACCACATACCGAGACCAACATAGTTAGACTCAATGCTCTGAGTTAACAAAGGCGCATCTTTGCTTTGAATAACCCAATCAGACCAGTAATCAGGCTTAGTTTGAGGTTCTGGTTCGCTTAACCCACTAAGCTCCAACATACTTTGGCCGAAAGCTTCAAGGCTCGTAGAAAAGTCTAAACAGCTATTTTCGTCATCAGAAGTCAGCATTACCGAATCTAGGCTAAAAAAATCACACTCAGCATATGCAGGTAAACTGCATGCTGCAATGATCATCGTCGCTGGTATCGCGCGCTTTAGCATAGTCATCAGACCTCTTGAGTGAGTGAATCTACATTATTGTATACAGTCCACTATCTTGCAATATCTTTGTAACTGACTTTGTACTCAGTTTTGCAACATCGCTTCCACTTATCAGTGCATTGCGGATATCAGTACTACGAATTTTCACTTTTTCAGGGCAAGCCATTACAGACCACTGCTCAGTAATCTCATCTGATTTATAAAAAGATGAGAACTTAAAGAAGTTGTCAGGACCTATAACGAACGTGAGTTCCGCATCACGATGTAACTTCTGAAGTGCGCTGAGCACCGCATAAGTCGTTACGCTTTCACCTGGAGTAAATAGGCTCTTTTCGACCAAAGAAAGCTCCACTTGCTCCAATGAAAGATCGCTAATAAATGCGTTAACTAACTGACATCTCGTATCAAAGTCTAGCATCTCTTTTCCCCAAGCATGTGCAATACTTGGAACGAGCAGGATTTTGTCAAAGTGAGCCAATGAATCAATCACACTTTTATGCCCTAAACTCGGTGGATTAAACGCACTACCGAAAATGGCTATTTTTTCCATTACTTATTACTGCCTTCTCTTTCTAAGCTTGTGCAAAGAGGTTTTTAAATCGGATGATTTAGGTATGATAACACTAGATTTTTAATTTGCTTGCAGGAAAGGAATACGAATGGAACAGTTAATTCGTGACGAAATGCGCGTACTACCTTCAATTGACCCTCACTTCGAAGTGACTCGTCGTGTGGAGTTTATCAAAACGAAACTTCAACAGTCAGGATGCAAATCACTGATCCTTGGTATCAGTGGTGGTGTCGACTCAACAACCTGTGGCCGCTTGGCACAGATGGCCGTTGATAGCCTAAATGAAAGCGCTGGTAGCGACGAGTACCAATTCATCGCGGTTCGTCTACCTTACGGTGAACAAAAAGATGAAGACGAAGCACAGCTTGCTCTCTCTTTCATTCAGCCTTCTCAATCTGTTTCTGTCAACATTAAAGCGGGTGTTGACGGGCTTCACGCAGCCTCTCACGTTGCTCTTGAAGGCACAGGTCTACTACCAACAGATTCAGCAAAAATCGACTTTGTGAAAGGCAACGTGAAAGCTCGTGCTCGCATGATCGCACAATACGAAATTGCTGGTTACGTTGGTGGTCTTGTCATCGGTACCGACCACTCAGCGGAAAACATCACTGGTTTCTACACTAAGCACGGTGACGGCGCATGTGATTTAGCACCACTATTTGGTTTGAACAAACGCCAAGTTCGTGAGCTTGCAGCAACGTTGGGCGCTCCAGAGCAACTTGTTAAGAAAGTACCCACTGCTGATCTAGAAGAGCTTGATCCACAGAAAGCCGATGAAGCAGCATTGAACCTTTCTTACGATCAAATCGATGATTTCCTTGAAGGTAAAACAGTACCTCAAGACGTATCCGATCGCTTAGTTGGCATCTACAAAGTAACACAGCACAAGCGTCAACCAACCCCAACGATCTACGATTAATCTTTGAATTAGCTCAGAATCAAAAAGGCCGGAAGCTCATTTACGAACTTCCGGCCTTTTCTATTTAGTGTTCTTTAATGCGTTTTTCGTAATGATCTAACGAGTCGTTAATCTACAACTTCGATATCGGTTTGAGGCACGCTACAACACGCCAAGATCTGCCCCATATTACGTTCATGATCTTGCAATGCAGGGACATCCGGTTGATGAACTTGTCCGGACTCAAGCGTCACTTTACAAGCACCGCAGAAACCCGCACGACAACTTGAAGCAATAGACACCCCCGCCGACTCCGCTTGCTCTAGCAAGGTTGATTGATTATTACCTTCGAACAGGTAGCCGTTCACACTTAACTGTAGCTGCTTCACCGTCTCTTCTGTTGACTGAGCGACACCAAACGCTTCTTGATGGTAATGCTGAGGGTTGAGCCCCATTTGAATCAGCAGTTTCTTAGCATTATCCATAAAGCCGTCAGGGCCACACACGAACGCTTGGCGCTTGTGTAACTCTTCAACTTTAGCGACATGAGACACGCTCAAACGGCCAGACAGACCATCCCACTCTTTGGTTGGTTGGCTTAATGAATAAATCACACGAAGACCCGCGTGCTCACTGGCGATCTTATCAATCTCAGCTTGGTAAGGGATGTCTTCTTCACTGCTACACTGATGGTAGAAAACCACATCACCAATCTGGCCATGATCGGCCAAATAACGAAGCATCGACAACATTGGCGTAATGCCGCTGCCTGCAGACAAAAGCAGTAACGGGTGAGTTGGATTCGCTTCTAAGTAGAACGCACCATCTGGATTTTGAGCAACCAAAGTATCACCTACTTGGAAGTGATCATTTAACCAGTTAGAGATTTGACCATCGTCCACTCGCTTCACTGAAATCGCTAAACGACCCGATCGTGAAGGACTAGAAGATAACGTGTAACGACGAGAAACCTTCTCGCCATCAATCACCATCTCAATCGGAAGATGTTGCCCTGGCTGATAGCTTGGCAATGAATGGTTTTCTTTGGCAGGCTCTAACCAAAAGGTCGTAAAGTCACGAGCGATCTCTTCACGCTCAACACACGTTAAATGTAACGACTCAACCCAAGTGTCTTCGTAGTGTTCTTTCTCTTTGGTTTCGAGTACTTCAACCACATCACCCGCTTTAACCAAACCTTCATTTTTAGCCACAAGATTCTGACCAAAGAAAACGCCACCACGCTCGTTAGCTCTGAATGTAGAGAAGGTATTAAGAGGCTCTTTTGTTGATCTAAATTCGCCACGCTCAACATCAACTGTCGTTAGGATACAACGCTCGCAAGGCTTCACCGCTTCGAACTCAACCTCACCGATACGGATACGCTTCCAACCATCTTCAGCAAAAGCTTCTGTATTCGAAACAACAAAGTTGGTCCGGAACTGATCCATAGAGTGAACTTCAGGGCTGCGGCGATTAAGCTCATCTAGAGAGGCTTGGCTGATCACTAACATTGGATAGCCGTCAGCGAAACTGACATTATGGCCAAGCTTTTCACGCACTCGATTCGATTGCTCACCAGAAAACAGCAACTCAACACGAACTCCGAGCACATCACTGAACCAATCATCGGCTTCATCATTGGTGGTGTAAGCCGTAAAATTGTCTTTCCAAACCGTTGCTGGTGCTTCTTGCATCTTGAAATTTGCATACTTTAGACGCAGCGGCTCTTTACCTTCATAAGTAAAGATCAAACCGTCTGGTTGCAGGCTTGAAGATACCTTGACCATTTTCGGATACTTACGCGCTGTCACCATTGAGCCATCAGCCAGTGCCAACATAAAACGTCTGTCGAAAGTAAGACCCTGTTTTTCGACCCAAGCAGAAGAGAGTGCGATCCCGCCCACTGATTTAACCGGAAACACATTGATTTGAGATAAAGAGGGAGCTTGATCTAAAGGTGACTGCGACATAACGATTCCAATGTTTTGTTGTTTGTCCCAATGCTAACAAATGGTTATAAATAGATAAACTGGCAGGCATTAAACACTTGATACTAAGCTAATATCTTGAGATGTTTAAATCACTGCCTTGTATACATTAAGACAGCAATGCATTAACACTCTCTATACGTTCTATAATATGAACACGGTTATCGCATTGAACTTTCATTGAATAAAAAGGATTTATCATGAACAAACTCGTCATTATCATTTTATGTGTATTGCTTCCGCCCGTTGGTGTGTTCTTCGCTCGCGGTGCAGGTAAAGATTTGCTGATTAACATCGTCCTGACCTTCTTCTTCTGGGTTCCAGGAATGATCCATGGTCTGTGGGTAGCCACCCGCTAACCCTTATTAACAAATAGATACCGAATAAAATATCCATAAAAACAAGCTCCTAACCCTGAAGAGTTAAAAATAGGATGAAATGAAAGTGCTTTTCCACTATCATCCTGTCGCCTAAACGTAAGCGATTGCTTTCACAGATTTCGCTGAGTTTAGGCTCCAACTACATAACACTTCAAATGGTGGGAGCCTTCAATGACACAACTTACGATTACTCGTCCTGACGACTGGCACGTTCATCTACGCGATGGCGAAGTATTAAAAGATACAGTCCGCGATATCAGCCGCTACAATGGTCGAGCGTTAATCATGCCAAACACCATCCCACCGGTAACCGATACCGAAATGGCTCTTGCTTACCGTGAACGCATCATGGCAGAGCAGCCAAGTGAACAGTTCCAGCCTCTAATGGCACTTTACCTAACAGACAACACAACACCTGATGAAATTCGCAAAGCGAAAGAATCTGGCGCTGTTGTAGCGGCGAAGCTATACCCTGCTGGCGCGACGACAAACTCGGATTCAGGTGTAACTTCAGCTCAAAAGATCTACCACGTACTAGAAGCGATGCAAGAAGTGGGTATGTTGCTGCTGGTACACGGTGAAGTAACGGCTCACGATGTTGATATCTTTGACCGTGAAAAAGAGTTCCTAGACACGGTTCTAGCACCGATTGTTAACGACTTCCCTAACCTGAAGATCGTTCTAGAGCACATCACGACTGCAGATGCAGCGACTTTCGTTAAGAACGCTAACGAGAACGTAGCGGCAACCATCACAGCTCACCACTTGCTTTACAACCGTAACCACATGCTGGTTGGCGGCATTAAGCCACATTTCTACTGCCTACCTATCCTTAAGCGCAACACACACCAGTTAGCACTTATCGAAGCGGCAACAAGCGGTAGCAAGAAGTTCTTCTTGGGTACCGATTCTGCGCCACACGCGAAAGGCGCTAAAGAGTCAGCATGTGGTTGTGCAGGTTCTTACACAGCACACGCTGCGGTTGAACTGTACGCTGAAGTATTCGATTTAGAAGGCAAGATTGAGAACTTGGAAGCGTTTGCAAGCCACAATGGTCCGGATTTCTACGGCATGCCACATAATGCAGACACAATCACGCTCGTTAAAGAAGAGTGGAATGTTGCTGAAACCATGCCTTTCGGTTCAGACATCGTTGTGCCAATCCGTGGCGGTGAAACGATTGCTTGGGCTGTAAAATAGTAGTCCGATGTTGTAAAGCTTAAGCGCTCATTACAACTTATAAAACACTAAGCCCTTCACATAAGTGAAGGGCTTTTTTATTATCTCTTAATACCCTTGATTCTAGGCAATTAGCGCCTAACCTTACCTTATAACCACCCAAAAAGTACGGTTAAAAATCAGCGGTAAAATATGACTCTAGACTTAGATATTCGAACTTTGTGTTTAATTATGGTGTTTTTGTCTGGTACGTACTGTATCGGTCTAGTAATCAAACAACAAAGCCAAGCTCGTATTCTAGGAATGCGCAGTTTTTTCTGTGCCATATTTTTATTAATGGTAGGGTTTTCATTACTGAGCTTTGGCTCCCACATTTCACCTTGGCTCTCAAAAATAACATCAAATATGGCAATAGCCGGCGGATTCGCTTCAATGGTGTTTAGCCTGACTCAATTAAGACAATCGCCCTCGCTCTATAGCGTTTGCGTTTTCTTGGGATTACCAGTCGTCATCGTTACCTTGATTTACTTCACCCTCTACGATGCATCAACCAATGCGAGAGTGATAACGATGAGTTTTTATATCACGTTATGTACTGTGGCCAGTGTATTGGTCATAAAAACAGGCACTGTCGCTGATGTCAAAGCAGCGCTTGTACTATTGATGAGTGTATTCAGTGCTCACTCTATTTTCATGCTAGTTAGGATCTGGATAACCCTTAAGGAACCTAATATTGACGACTTTTTACAAGCAAGTAGCATCCATCAACTTGCGTTCATCATGACTGCTATTTTGCTTAGCACGATCGGCTTCACTTACAACTGGCTTCTAAACGCCAGATTGATGCAATCACTTTATAGCTCATCAATGAAAGACAGCTTAACCCAGTTGTATAATCGCCGCGCTATGAATGAAATGTTAAGACGAGAATGGATGCGCAGCGTAAGGCATCATCACCCCTTATCGGTGATCATTCTCGATATCGACCACTTTAAACAGGTCAACGATCAACATGGTCACCAGACTGGCGATCAAGTATTGAAAAAAATAGGCATCATTCTCCAACACAACCTTAGAGCCGCAGATATACCGTTCCGCTATGGCGGCGAAGAGTTCTTGATTGTATTGCCTGATACCCGTATCGGTGAAGCATGTAAGGTAGCTGAGAAGTTACGAATAATTATCGAAGAGACCAAGTTTTGGCGACAGCAAAGTGCCAATCTGACAGCAAGTTTTGGGCTGTCTGAACTTTGGGCTGAAGACAAGGTTCCCAGTATGATTAAACGCGCGGATGAAGCCTTATATTACGCAAAAGAAAATGGTCGAAATACGGTCTGTGCTTTAACTGATGAGCAAGGAAAATTGACAAAGCAGGACTTACCTTCCCTTGCTTCACCAGTGCAACACTAGTTTTATAGAAAGCACCGATTTCGGTATCGGACGTTAGCATTTGATATAACCTAGAAAAAGGAAAAACTCATTACAAAAAAAGCAGCACAGCAAACGAGGCTATCCATAAACAACATTAAAAATACCAATCGCTTGTAACATAAGTCCACTCAATAAGAGTTGCACGATACTCTTCTGCTGATTATTCTCACTCAATCGCAACTTACTCCACAGAGATAAAAACAATGGAAAGTACTTACACCTACCCTATCGGTAAACCGGGACAAAAGTGGCAACAAGCAGAACGTGAAGCATGGTTTGCTCAAAGAACGGTTAAGCGTGAATACCAACAAGAAATTGTGCCAAAGATTAAAGCACTTGCAGACCGTTTTGACATCGAACAATACGGCGCACTGAGCTACGACGAAGCTCGCTTCCCACTTTTCGCAATTAAGAGCAAAAACTGGGACGAGTCAAAGCCGACCATTCTCGTTACAGGTGGCGTTCACGGTTACGAAACCAGTGGTGTGCATGGCGCTATCAAATTTGCAGCGACCCAAGCAGAGAAATACGCAGCGCACTTCAACATTGTAGTAGCACCTTGTGTAAGCCCTTGGGGTTACGAAGTGATCAACCGCTGGAACCCAAATGCTGTTGATCCAAACCGTTCTTTCTATGACGATACGCCAGCAGAAGAATCAGCAAACCTACGAGCTTTAGTGGCCTCTTTGCCAGAAGTATTGGTTCACGTTGACCTGCATGAGACGACAGACTCTGATGAAACTGAATTCCGACCCGCACTCGCTGCTCGTGATGGTATTGAGTACATCGAAGGTATGATCCCAGATGGTTTCTACACGGTTGGCGATACAGAAAACCCGCAACCAGAATTCCAAGCGGCAGTCATTGCTTCAGTAGAAAAAGTAACGCACATTGCGCCTGCGGATGACGAAGGCAAGATCATTGGTTCAGATGTCACTCAACACGGTGTGATCAACTACCCAATGAAGAAGCTTGGCTTATGTGGCGGCGTGACCGACTGTAAGTACGGAACAACCACAGAGGTTTACCCAGACAGCGACAAAGTGACTGACGAAGAGTGTAATGACGCTCAAGTTGCAGCGGTAGTCGGTGCTTTGGATTACGTAATTCAACATGAATTGAACGCGTAAGCTATTAGCTAATAGCTGCTCCCTAAAACTAAAAAGAGCCACAAGTGACGATTCACTTGTGGCTCTTTTTTTTGTCTTTTCTACTTGTCTTTGATTTCTTCTTGGGCATAAAAAAGCTCCCTTGCACACAGCACAAGAGAGCTTTGAAATAACGCTGAATAAGGAGTAATTAGCGAACTATATACTCCCCATACTCGATTACTTTATTTAGCGATTTCACTAACGTTTTCTTGTCCTTTATCTACTTCAGTCAGTAGACCTTTCAACAAGCTAAAACAGCCAATCAGAAGAATGATCGTAAACGGCAGTGCAGCAATGATCGTGATCGATTGCAGAGCTTGGATAGATTGAGTACCACCAATCCACAGCATTACCATTGCGATAGCACCTGAGATAACCGCCCAAACCACTTTCTGTTTAACAGGAACTTCAAGCTTACCACCCGCCGTCATGCCATCGATAACGATAGAGCCTGAGTCTAACGTTGTAACGAAGAACACAATGATCAGTGCGACCGCGAGAACTGACAGAATGCTACCGAACGAGTAAGCATCTAGCATGTAGAACAAGCTTAGAGATACGTCTGTAATGCCTTGGTCGAGGCCAAGTTGTCCCACATGGTTAATTACTTGCTCGATAGCCACACCACCGAAGATCGACATCCAAGCCGACGTCACCAATGTTGGGATAATCAGTACGCAAAGTAGGAACTCACGAACCGTCCGGCCCTTAGAAATACGCGCTACGAACATACCGAAGAATGGTGCATACGCAACCCACCATGCCCAGTAGAACACAGTCCAGCCATGCAGCCATGTTGTGTCTTCACGACCCGCACTTTGGCTCAAAGCTACGATGTTTTTCACATAGCCCGTTGCCGCAGTCGCCACAGAATCAAGCACTGTCGTAAAGTTCAATACAGCGATAAGACCAAGGAATACGAACGCTATAACCATGTTCAGGTTACTTAGGAACTTAACACCACCGTCCATGCCACGCATAACAGAGATGATCGCCAAACCCATAATCAAAACGATAATAGATTGCTGAAGGTAGATGTTGTTTTCCAAGCCAAACACGTGGCTAATACCACTTGCTGCTTGCGTACCACCTAGGCCCAATGAAGTCGCAAGGCCAAACAGAGTAACCAGTACCGTTAGTACGTCGATCACATCACCTGTTTTACCCCAAACTCGTTCACCCAGTATTGGGTAAAACACAGAACGCATTGATAGCGGTAAGCCTTTGTTGTAAACAAAGTACGCTAGACAAAGCGCCGTCATGCCATAGATAGCCCATGCATGAAAGCCCCAGTGGAATACGGTTGCACCAAGTGCCAGTTCACGGCCTGCTTCTGTAAAAGGTTCCGCATCTAATGGTGTTCCGAACCAGTTCGTGAAGAACGCGGTTGGCTCAGCAACACCCCAGAAAATAAGCCCGATACCCATACCGGCTGCGAATAACATCGCAATCCAAGATGACATCGAATAGTCCGCCGTCGCATCTTCGCCACCTAGGCGAATCTTACCCAACGGTGAAAATGCTAGAACAACAGCAAACGCTAGCATGATGTTAGCTCCCCACATAAACAGGAAGTCAAACTTTGATAAAACAGCACCCTTAATAGAATCAATAGCAGCTTTAGCGTCTGCTGGAGGAAGAGCAAGAAGAGTGATGATGAAGAGAAGAGATAAGCCTACTGAGGCTATGAAGACGGTGTTGTGGACATCCATGCCCCATTTACTGACGTTATCTTGACCAACTTGATAGTCAGTAGAATCGATACTGTATTTTTTTGATTTAAAACTCATAAATTATGATGTTCGCATATCCGAATCAACGAATATAAGGACGCTCTCCATATCCAATTACTACTTGATTGGCTCGCCGCACCACCTAAATAGAGGCGATAAAAATCACAATGATTGGTGATAAATGGACTTATTGGCTCAATCCCAAGGCGCGGATTATAGCACAGCTCAAAGCATTTTGACTGAGTTTTAGCTCAATAGTCACCCAAACCACCGTCAATAGTGATAGTCAAGCCAATAAAAACAGAATAAAATAAACAAATAAACATGTTTAAATACAGCACTTTAAATAAAAATAACGCACTGTAAAATCTCATGCAAACTTTCTAAAGATAAAATCAACAACAGCCTAATTTATTTATAGCTCTAACAAAAAAGCCCCGCTATAGGGGCGGGGAAATTACCAAAGGTAAAAGAGAAATCAGTATTCAAATGTCAGTGCTACGTCTAGCAGAGCAGCACTTCACATTTCAAAGACAGCACATTAGATCGCGAAGCAAAAACCTAGGTTATAGTCTTCGCCATTTTTTGCCGTGAACTCTTTATCTTCACTTGAAGCGTTCGGTCGACCGCTTTCATCGCCTTTCACTAAGCTCACCCAGTGACGGATGCCAGAAGAACGGCTCGCCTCAGTTTGGCCAAACGTGGTGCATGTCTCTAACTGGATATCTTGAATATCAACCAATTCTAAGTAGCCAGTGCCTTTACGAGCACCGATTGTCACTTCAACGTGTGTACCGCTTTCATCACGAAATAGGATTGCTGAAGGCTTAGACTTATCGCCGGTGAAAGCAACAAAGTGCTTCGCTCGTTTTAGGCCAGTATGTTCGCCATTTTTGAAGTAAACCTGCACATGTCGATAATCAATCTCATAGCTCACTGCGTCTTCGTGTGAACCAGCCTCAAGAGGAAATAGAGTATCAAGCAACTGTTTCGCCATTTTTTGTTTTTCGAGCTGCTTGTCTGCTTTCACCATTTCTACGGCAAAGACAGCTTCAGCAATAAATGTTGAATGGTTTCTGTGAAGTTCTGTTCTGTCTAGTGTCAGCATATTCATAGTCTTTCCCTCTTACGGCTTTGAATTTCATGTAGGTCAAAAATCCTGATTGACCCTTTTCAAAATTGTTCTTTACTGTGTTGCTTCCATGTATTTCATACTACTTGTATTTTCGAAACAATTTCACAACAAAAATTTCACAGTGTTAATTTTACTAAATTGCTTTTTTACACAAACCGGAATTTTGAGCCCCCAGCCCTTTATCTAACTGGGTTGAGGACTCAGTAGAAACACTTTTACGTGTTGTTTGAATTTGTGTAATAACCGATTCAATCACAGTCAACACGCAGCGCTATGGTAATCATTTCAAGAAAAAGGGTAGGTGTTTTCATCTTGAAAACAAGAAACACTGTATTATTGAGTAGTAACCACAATCTTCGACCAATCAACGGTTGGTCGAAGTCATTTAAACACTCGCCAACCCGCATATAAGCAACACGTCTAAAGTAATCACAACAAAGGAATCACGATGCTAAACATTAAGAACCAGCACTTACTCTCTTTTATGGTGACAGAAACGAACAACGCAGTTGCAGTCACAAACCCTGCGACAGGTGAACTCGTCGGACACGCACCTATTTCATCACAAGCAGAGTTAGCAAACGCGATTGAACGTGCTCATGTTGCACAGAAAGAGTGGGCCAAGGTTCCAGCTAAATCTCGTGCTGCATCACTACACCGTTGGCACCAACTGATCCTTGAAAACAAAGAAGATCTGGCTCGAATCATGACGATTGAGCAGGGTAAACCGTTAGCAGAAGCGACAGGCGAAGTCGTGTATGGCGCGAGCTTTATTGAGTGGTTCGCAGAAGAAGCCAAGCGTACTTATGGTGATTCTATTCCTAGCACAGTCGCTGGCAAACGCTTGGTGACCATCAAGCAGCCTATTGGAGTCGCGTGTGCAATTACGCCATGGAACTTCCCTATTGCAATGATCACTCGTAAAGCAGCACCTGCCCTAGCCGCTGGTTGTAGCTTCGTCGTAAAACCTTCAGATGAAACACCGCTTTCTGCATTTGCTGTGGTTGAACTGGCTTACCAAGCGGGTATTCCGAAAGATCTATTACAAGTGGTGCTTGGCGACAGCCCTGAACAGATCGGTGAGCTTTTCACATCACACCCACGGATCAAAAAGATCTCTTTTACTGGTTCGACTCGAGTCGGCAGTATCTTGATGGCTCAAGCGGCAAAAGGCATCAAACGCACTTCTATGGAGCTCGGTGGCAACGCACCTTTTATTGTGTTTGACGATGCAGACATCGACGCGGCCGTTCAAGGCGCAATGGCGTCAAAATTCCGTAATGCGGGACAAACATGTGTCTGTGCAAACCGATTCTACGTTCACAGTAAGGTATACGATGAGTTCGTGGCTAAATTCGATAAAGCGGTTCAACAGCTTAAGATTGGTAACGGCTTAGATGAAGGCGTCACTATTGGCCCGGTTATCAGTGAAAGAGCGAAACAAAACATTCAAGGTTTGATTGACCGAGCGATTGAACAAGGCGCGACACCTGTGACGCCAACTCAAGAGCTTGATGGGCTTTTCCTTCAGCCTGTTATTTTAAAAAATGTGAAACACAGCATGGACATTGTTCAGCAAGAGATCTTTGGCCCTGTCGCTCCTGTGATGCAATTCGAGACAGACGAAGAGCTTATTGAGATGGCAAACGACACCATTTATGGATTAGCGTCGTACTTCTACAGTCAGAACATTCATCGAGTATGGAACATCGCAGAGGCACTTGAGTACGGTATGGTCGGTATTAATGATGGCCTCATCTCAACCGAGGTCGCGCCCTTCGGCGGTGTTAAGCAATCAGGTATTGGCCGTGAAGGCGCAAAAGAAGGCATCGATGAATACATGGATATTAAGTATCTGTGTTTTGGTAGTAACTAGGTCTCGGAAGTGATTAGGGCTCAGAAATAATTAAGTCTTAGTGATCACTAACCTGCCCCACTCCCCACCTTTCCCACCACAAAAATGAATCAAAAAAAAGCCGCGCTATAAAAGCGCGGCACCTTGGGCTCGGTTCAAAAAGAGGTACTTCTTTTATTATTTATTGTGCGGTTCCTTTTAGCTTCAGTCGCATCGCATGCAACACTGGCTCGGTATAACCACTAGGTTGAGCGCAACCTTCGAATACCAGCTGGCAAGCCGCTGAGAAAGCGATGCTATTTTCAAAATCTGGCGCCATGTTTTGGTAGCTTGGATCCCCAGAGTTTTGCTCATCAACCACAGCTGCCATGCGCTTCATGGTTTTCATTACTTGGGCTTCCTCGCAAATACCGTGACGTAGCCAGTTAGCGATGTGTTGGCTTGAAATACGCAATGTCGCTCGGTCTTCCATTAACCCTACATCGTTAATATCTGGCACTTTCGAACAACCGACTCCTTGGTCAATCCAACGAACTACGTAGCCAAGAATACCTTGAGTATTGTTGTCCAATTCATTTTGGATATCTTTAGCAGTCAGCTTTTGATTACCTAGTAGCGGGATAGTCAGGATATCGTCGACGTTCGCTCTCACACGTTCACGAAGCTCTTTCTGACGGCTAGGAACACTCACCTTGTGATAGTGCAAAGCATGCAAAGTCGCGGCAGTTGGAGAAGGAACCCAAGCGGTATTTGCACCCGCTTGTGGGTGTCCGATTTTCGCATCCATCATCTTCGCCATGTTGTCCGGCTCTGGCCACATGCCTTTACCAATCTGGGCTTTACCTTGCAGGCCACAAGCTAAGCCAAGATCAACGTTCTGATCTTCGTATGCGCCAATCCAAGTCATGGTTTTCAGCTGTGTTTTAGGAGCGAATGGTCCCGCTTCCATACTGGTGTGAATCTCATCACCCGTTCGGTCTAAGAAACCTGTGTTGATGAACACAACACGATCTTTAGCCGCTCGAATACATTCTTTAAGGTTAACCGAAGTACGACGCTCTTCGTCCATGATGCCGACTTTGATCGTGAATCGATCTAGACCTAATGCATCTTCAATGCGACCAAATAGTTCATTGGTGAAGGCGACTTCTTCAGGACCATGCATCTTAGGTTTAACAATATTGATGCTGTTCGCGGTCGAGTTTTGGTACGCGCTGTTACCTTTTAAATCATGCATCGCGATTAGCGAAGTGATCATGCCATCCATAATACCTTCAGGTACTTCATTACCGTCAGCATCAATAATGGCAGGGTTGGTCATTAGATGGCCCACATTACGGATAAACAACATGCTGCGGCCTTTCAGCGAGATCTCGCCTCCCGTCACGCTGGTGTATTGACGATCTGGGTTGAGGTTACGAACGATGGTTTTGCCGTTTTTCTCTAGCGACTCTTGCAGATCACCCTTCATCAAGCCTAACCAGTTACGGTAAGCCAGTGCTTTGTCTTCACCATCAACCGCCGCTACTGAGTCTTCGCAATCCATAATCGTAGTCAGTGCCGATTCCACCAGCACATCTTTAATACCAGCCACATCAACGCTGCCAATTGGCGCGCTCGGGTCAATTTGAATTTCGATATGGAGATTGTTGTGCTTAAGCAGAATGCTTGAAGGCGCACTTGCATCACCTTGGTAACCAATGAACTGGTTGCGATCGATTAGAGTGACTTCTTCGCCGTTGTCTAAGGTCGCTGTCAGTGTATTGCCAATGCTGACGTTGCTGATGCTGTATTTGGTTACGTCTTTATGGGAAACACCGTTGAGAGGTGCAGCATCATCAAGGAAACCTCGAGCGTAGCTCACGACTTTAGCGCCACGTACAGGGTTAAAGCTTCCGCCTTTTTCTGCACCATCACTTTCACTGATGACATCGGTTCCGTAGAGCGCATCGTATAAACTGCCCCAACGCGCATTAGCTGCGTTAAGTGCAAAACGTGCATTCATAATAGGCACAACGAGCTGCGGGCCCGCTTGTGTTGCAATTTCAGGCTCTACGCTTGCAGTGGTAACTTGAAAGTCTTCGCCCTCAGGGACTAAGTAGCCAATCTGCTGTAAGAACTCTTTGTACTCCACAGGATCTAGCGCTTGTCCGGCACGCTCTTGATGCCAAACATCAATTCGATGTTGAAGATCGTCGCGCTTAATAAGCAATGCGCGGTTCTTTGGAGCCAAATCTTCAAGGATGGTTGCAAATGATTGCCAAAAGTCTTCAGCGATAATGCTTGTTCCAGGAATCACCTGCTCATTAATTAATTGGTAGAGGGTGCTATCAATGTTCAAGCTTCCCTGTTGAATACGACTGCTCATAAAATCTCTCTCAAACTAACTGATGACTACTCATTAAATCTACGTAACTGGCTTAAATTCACGTTACTAGCTCAAATTTACTTTACTAACTTAAACTTACGCAACGGACATAAATTTAGCTAATTTATGCCAGTTATACTGGATATTCATATAAAAAATACCCTGCAAACTGTGTTATTCCGTCACACCACTCTCTATTTCATTGGCGACACTTTTAATCAATCGGCGCATCCACTGATGGTCTGGATTGGTTTGTAACAATGGACTCCACGCCATCTTCACCTCAAAGGGTTCAATAGCAAATGGCGCAGGTTTGATTAACAACCGAGGATTATTGCGCTGCAATTGTGCCGCTTTGGTT
This sequence comes from Vibrio sp. 1F253, assembly GCF_041439295.1. Taxonomy (NCBI): domain Bacteria; kingdom Pseudomonadati; phylum Pseudomonadota; class Gammaproteobacteria; order Vibrionales; family Vibrionaceae; genus Vibrio; species Vibrio sp. 1F253. The sequence continues at coordinate 109,367 of NZ_JBGONU010000009.1, forward strand.
GGAATGGTCAGGATCAGGTTCTTCTGTTGAGCGAAGAGAATCGCCGACAGGTAGTGTCGTGTGAACACCGTGATATTACGCGTTTTGCCAATGCGCATTAATGCTTCATCTATCCAACCAAGCTTTTGCGCTTCGCTTGGGTTAATCCCAACGCCGGTGCCCATACCCGTCTTACTTACCCAGATATGTTGCGCCTTTAGATAAGACAAAATATCGAAGTTGTCCGCTATCGGGTTATCACAACTAAATAGGCAAGAGAACCCGTCGTGCCAAAGGCTCATCTGATGGAATGACTGTGGAATATCGTCAAAACGGTTGATGATAATATCAACAGTGCCTTGCTCCACATCCTGATAACTCACGTCACTTGGCGTCATAATATCTAAGCGTATTTTCGGTGCTATCTCGCTCAACTTTTTCAATAGCGGCTGAATAATGGTCGACTCAGCATAGTCGCTCGCCATGATACGAAACACACGCTCACTGTCTTCTGCATTAAACTCCGTGGTCGGTTGCAATGTCTTTTCTACATTCGCCAAGATGTTTCTTATCAATGGCTGCAGTTTATGTGCTCGCTCGGTCGGTATCATCCCTTCACTGGTTCTCACCAACAGCGGGTCTTCAAATAGATCACGCAATCGACGCAGGCCATTACTCATGGCTGGCTGAGTTATTCCCAACTGATTTGCTGCTCGTGTTACGTTTCTTTCACGCAGCAACATGTCTAAATACACAAGTAAATTAAGGTCTATACGAGCAATATTCATAAGAAAAATACCGAATATAATAACTATAAATTAACAAAATTATCACATACATGGTTATTCTTTGTCCATGGTTAGATTTAATCCAAATCGAATGACCTCGCCAAATTGGCCAACATGTCCACGTGAAACTAAGGAATAGTTATGTCGCAAATTACACAAGATATCGAAAAGATTGAAGTTGCAAAAAGCGCTGCTGGTGCTCCATGGGATGCAATCAACCCTGAATCTGCAGCTCGTATGCGAGCTCAAAACAAATTCAAAACAGGTCTGGATATTGCGCAATACACGGCAGATATTATGCGTGCAGACATGGCGGCTTACGACGAAGACAGCTCTCAATACACTCAGTCTCTGGGTTGCTGGCACGGTTTCATCGGCCAACAAAAGCTGATTTCGATTAAGAAGCACTTTGATGGCAAGACAGACCGTCGTTACCTATACCTTTCAGGTTGGATGGTCGCGGCACTTCGCTCTGACTTCGGTCCACTTCCAGACCAATCTATGCATGAGAAAACGTCAGTTGCTGGCCTAGTAGAAGAGCTATACACCTTCCTACGTCAAGCGGATGCTCGTGAACTAGGTGGCTTGTTCCGTCAACTAGACGCAGCACGTGAAGCGGGTGATGTGAATCGACAAGACCAAATCCAAGACAAAATCGACAACCACGTAACACACGTAGTACCAATCATTGCGGATATCGATGCAGGTTTCGGTAACGCAGAAGCGACTTACCTAATGGCTAAGCAGATGATTGAAGCGGGTGCATGTTGTCTACAAATCGAAAACCAAGTAGCCGATGAGAAGCAATGTGGTCACCAAGACGGCAAAGTAACGGTTCCTCATGCTGATTTCCACGCAAAACTTCGCGCACTTCGTTACGCTTTCCTTGAACTAGGCATCGACAACGGCATCATCGTTGCTCGTACCGATTCACAAGGTGCTGGCCTAACAAAAGAAATCGCGGTAGTGAAAGAGCCAGGCGACCAAGGTGACATCTACAACTCTTACCTAGATGTTGAAGAGATTGATGTTGCAGATATGGCTGAAGGTGATGTTTGCTTCAACCGTGACGGCAAGCTAGTTCGTCCTAAGCGTCTGCCTTCAGGCTTATACCAATTCCGCGAAGGTACGGGTGAAGACCGCTGTGTATTCGACTGTATTGAAGCAATCAACGCGGGTGCTGACCTTCTTTGGATTGAGACTGAGAAACCACACATCGGTCAAATCAAAGAGATGATGGACGGCGTACGTGAAGTACACCCTAATGCGAAACTGGTTTACAACAACTCTCCATCATTCAACTGGACATTAAACTTCCGCCAACAAGCATACGATGCAATGGCAGCAGAAGGTAAAGATGTATCAGCTTACGACCGTGCAAGCCTAATGAGTGCGGAATACGATGAAACTGAACTGTCTGCAAGCGCTGACGAGAAGATTCGTACATTCCAAGCGGACGCATCTCGCGAAGCGGGTATCTTCCACCACTTGATTACTCTGCCGACTTACCACACAGCAGCACTGTCTACCGACAACCTTGCAAAAGAATACTTCGGTGACCAAGGCATGTTGGGCTACGTTGCTAATGTTCAACGTAAAGAGATTCGCCAAGGTATCGCATGTGTTAAACACCAAAATATGTCTGGTTCAGACATGGGTGACGACCACAAAGAATACTTTGCTGGTGAAAATGCACTAAAAGCAGCGGGTGAAGCGAATACGTCTAATCAATTTGATTAATCGCTAACGCTAAAGCCTCCCCCGCCCTTCTCTCTTACTTAGGTAAGATCCGGGGGAAGGCTTTGAGATAAAGCTACTACTGCCAGCTTTATCTCAAAGCCTCAGATTTGTGTTCCACACCACGGTTAACCGAACAACTTCTGTTTAAGCTAACTGTATACATATTTGTTCAGATTCCTATTTGTTGAGATTCTTATTTTTTGAGAGTGCCTATGACTTCAATACCGACACACCTACAAGATGCAAAAACACTGTTATCAGAAAATGGTTTCGCAACGGGTGATACTTGGTATCACGGCACATCTTCAGCTTTACTCGCGTCTATTCAAGGTCAAGGGCTAAAGCGCTCTGGAGACAAAGCGCTCAATGAAGCCGCTTCAAAAACCATGGCGACCATCGGTAACAACTACACCGAATCGGTTGAACCAGTGTTTCTCACCCAGAGTAAAGAACTGGCGTATTACTGGGCTCAGCAAACCATTCGCGAGCGCAGCACTCGTTTTGAGGGTGAAGAGCGCCCTATCGTATTAGCAGTCAATCTATCTGAAAAACAACAAGCCAAAGTAAGGCCTGACGTTGGCGCAATGAGCCTATTAATGATGAGTGTTGGCGAGCAATTCATGGCTCACTTAACTGAGATCTATCAAAAGAACAACATCGCAGGCCCAAGCATCGAACTGCGCACTGCGGATCGTATGGATTATCTCAATAAACTTGGAATGGCCTACATTGATGAAGACATCAGTCGTGCTTGCGTGCAAGAGCTTTATGAACCAGAGCTGTCAGAGCCGGAACTGACCAGTTAATCAGGTTCATTACGTAAGCACTATTCAGAATAAAAAATGGCTCCTAAGTAGGAGCCATTTTTTATGTGCGAAGTTATTCACATGCTAGTTAATCAATAGACCAGTAAATTTATGGACCAGTTGATCTATGGACACAGACGACCTTGCTGTGCAGGTTGCGTCATTTCAATGTCACCTTGTAGTGAGCGATACACAACGGTATTCCACACTTCACCATTATCCATTTCAAACTCAATAGCGTAATTCAAACCCGCGACAACCTGAGTTCGCACACTCAGAATCTGCTTTAGCTCAGCTGAAGTGTTCATTTGGCCAAGAACTGCATTTAAAGCTTGCTTAGCTTGTGGTGTGATAGCGCTTTGCGACCAACCACCTGTCAGGTTTTTAGTGCTACAGATCGGATTCGTATTCTCTTGTGATTGAACTGGAACCTCAGATTTCTGACTGCATCCTGCTAACACAGCGACACTAAACAAGGTTGCTACTCCAAGTAATGATGTTAATCGTACTTTCTTCATAAATTCTCTCTACCTCTGTCATTCACGAGGCGTTACCCGCAATGATGTTTCATATGCAGACAAGCTTAAACCTCGAATGTCATCACTTCATCAGAAATTATGTTGTAACTAATCTGTAAATACAGAGCACTGTCAGAAAACCAAAGCCGGACAATAAGCAGACAAGTAAGTATTTGAGAATACACTAATTTAGGGGTTCATGAATTGATTGAAAAATGGCGAAACCATGTTGTTTAGGATTAGTACAAGTAGTAAACTCCCACTTTAAATGCAGCTTGTTTTTGAGAAACTAAACGCACAAAAAGCTAGGACAACTTTATAAAGTAACTACTCTCAAACATCAGCCATAGATACATCTCTCATAAACGGGTACAAGTCACATAAAAATAATTAGATAAACTTAGGCGGTTCACTACATGGAATTAATGTCGTCTTTAGGTTCACTGTTGGCTAGCAGCCTGCCTATCGAAAAAAAACAACACGCACTGGTTGAACTCGTACTCCACACTTATCAACCACAACAGCGCACAGCTCTTTTCAAAACCGTGACAGAATATCGTCGAAACCAATTAGAATTGCTTTTCCCTGAACATCAAGCAAAAAGCGACTCAGTAATGTTTGAAGTGATGGACTACCGCGATCTGATTCAGCGCTATCCAAATACCTTATCCACAGAGGTTGCTCTCTTAGAGGAAGCTGTAGGGCAATGCTATATACATTGGTTGGACTTTTGGTGTGAATGTGAAATTTCCGCAATCAAAGCAAAATTACCATTAAGCACCCATGCCCTTTATCCTATGGATCTACCCATTAAAGATAGTGCTTACTATGGTGTGATCATTGACCAAATAGAAAATAGTCAACTCATAGTACAAACGCCAACTCGCCCTCAAGGACTACCAATCAGCGATGCTATTGCTTTAAGCAACCTTGAGGTTTTTATTAAAGGTGAGAAGTGGTATGAGATGCTACCTTTACTCCACTTATCACAAACAGGTAAGCACTTTATTCTACTCAAACACCCAACAGATGAAGCCTTTCCAACCCTAGTCTCTTCAGCCCTAATTCAAGATTGGTCAAAATATGAAACTTGGCTAAGCTACGCCCCCCCTTTCTGTAACGACAAATGGAAGTACAGTTTATCCAGACGTGGCTATGAAGGACTTGCAGAGCTACATATTTTTACTCCGCCGGCCCTATCAAAGTGTGACTCTATTCCAGAGTTCGATAATAAGTTCCAATTACAATTAGCCGAAATGCAAGCTGTATGTGAAATTCTACGCCTAACCGTGAGTGGAAATATTCAACAAAAAGTCTACTTCCTTTATCTTGCTCAAAAAGAGATGCTCAACTTGTTACATCAAGCGGGCTATAAAATTGGTTTCACCATTATAGATCAACCTTTGATACTCGATTTTTACAAGGCTATCGAACCACAAGCATACTTGCCGCTAGGGTCTTGTGACTTGAACGAAACGAACTTACTGACTTACCGCGGGTTATGGAATATTGAACTGATGTTGAAGGCATTCAATCATGTCAACTTTCGAGACTATAGACGGTGCCTCCGTGAAAATAAAAATACAGCGTGGCAAATAATATGAAGACGTTTGATCTTGGGCTAGAGGCGATATTCTATGCTAAAGCCATCACTCTGCTTGCAACGGTCGCTGTTGTTGTAATGTGGCTGTTCTACTATTGTTATCGCCTTAAACAAAAGAACGAAGCGATAGTGGGGACACACCATGTACCTTACATCGCATATTCCATCTGTATTATTACGTGGATCAGCAGTAATGCCTACTTCCACACTGGCTTGTTGCCAGGACTTGGCACCACAGCAGCCATATTCGCAGCAAAGTTGGCCAACCTCAGCTCTTTCCTTGCTTTTGCCTTTGCGTATTACTTCTCGTGTCAGCTCGCAGCCGAAAACCGCAGTGGTAAAATCCATAGGTGGCAACAAACTATTCTCGCGAGCATGACGGGCTACTCTTTCTATATCAATTTGACCCCAGGGTTAACGGTAGAAGATGTCACCATTACGGCTCCAAGCCAATTCGTGATCGAGTTTGGCCCGCATACACCCTACTTTTTCATTGGGGTTATCAGCTTGATTGCCCTTACACTGACTAATCTAGTGACCATGCGTGCCAATAGCAGCAAACTAACATTAGCCAAAACCAACTACATGATTACAGGTATCTTGGTATTCATGCTATCTACAGCAACGATTCACATTGGCGTTGCCTATTTCCTACGTGATTTCTCGCTCACCTGGCTCCCCCCAGCGTTGTCGCTCAGTGAGATGTTGTTTGTAGGCTATGCTCTGCTGACCTCTCGCTTCTACAGTTTTAAATACCTTACATACATAAGCCTTAATGTGCTGCTGGTGTGTGCAATTTTAGTGATACCTTTTTGTACGGTATTTATTCCCCTAACCGACGGCAACCAATGGCTATTAGCGATACCCATCTGCGCGATTATCGGCATTACATGGAGTCCAATCTACAAACGTGTAAGTCCCTACTCCTCATTGCTTGTCTATAGAAACAAAAAGACACCGGTACAACAGATACTCGCATTAGAAGAAGGCTTTAAGTTGTCGATTGACGATGCCATGCGTCGTTTAGGTCGCCAACTGCAAATCCCAGAAGATAAGCTTCGACTAGTTAACAGTAATTACAACGAAACCTTCTACGAAGATTACCTATCTAGCAAAGAGTCCGTTCTAGTGTTCGATGAGCTTTCTGAAGAGCTAGATGATACTGCGCTCGCTAAACGGTCGCTAAAAGCACTTTATGACAAGATGAGTTCGAACAACACCGCGTTGGTAATGCCACTATTCGGACACAAAAAATCAGTCACACACTTGCTAGTATCATCGCACAAAAGCAACAATCGTATGTTCTCTAATGAAGAAATCTCTGCACTGCAAACCTTGTTAACGCGTGTACAAAGCACCATCGAAGCCGATAGACGAATTCGCCAAAGTCGTGCTCTTGCTAACTCGATCGCTCATGAGATGCGTAACCCACTCGCTCAAGTGCAACTGCATTTTGAGGTGTTAAAGCAGCACATTGATAATCAAGCACCAACTCAACAAATCTTGACTGACATTGAGAATGGCCAAGCAGCGATTCAACGCGGGCGGCAACTGATTGATATCATCTTACGAGAAGTCAGTGACAGCTCGCCTGAGCATGGACCAATCACCATGACATCTATCCACAAGGCCGTGGACCAAGCCGTCAGCCACTATGGCTTTGAGAACGAGAAGATCATTGAGCGAATTCGTTTACCACAACACGCTGATTTTGTGGCAAAACTAAATGAAACTCTATTCAACTTCGTCATTTTCAATCTGATACGCAATGCAATCTATTACTTTGATTCTTACCCAGACAGCCAAATTGAGATCAGCACCAAAACAGGATCTTACGAGAACGTTCTCACATTTCGTGATACCGGCCCCGGCATTGACGAAGCCATTGTTCATAAGGTCTTTGATGACTTTTTCTCTTTCCAAAAAAGCGGTGGTAGCGGCTTAGGACTGGGTTATTGCCAACGAGTGATGCGCTCATTTGGTGGCAGAGTGGAATGCCATTCCAAACTTGGTGAATTTACTGAGTTTCACCTGTACTTCCCTATTGTACCCAATGCTCCAAAAGCGGAGACGCTGCGTACGCCTTATTTCAACGGTTGGAAACACAACCAATCGACGGAAGATAAAGCCGAAGCTGATGTAAAACCAGAGAGCCAAACTCCAAGCGGTGATATAGAACCTGAACCGGCAAGTACGCTAACAGAAAGTAAGCAAACAGAACGCACGCAAGCAGAAAATCAACCAGCATCAAGCCATCTTGCACCGACGGTACTTATTGTTGATGACAAAGAAGTGCAACGCACGCTTGTTCAGATGTACCTGAGCCGACTTGGCGTAAATAGCTTGCAAGCTAAAAACGGGGAAAATGCTGTCGAGCTGTTCAGATCACACAAAGTTGATTTGATCTTAATGGATGTACAAATGCCGATAATGAATGGCTTTGACGCAAGCCAGATCATCAAGGCGCGCTCACCTCAAACACCAATTATTGCTTTGTCTGGTGAATCAGGACAACGAGAGCTAGACATGATCAGAAAACTGATGGACGGTCGCCTAGAGAAGCCAACCTCTTTGAACGCACTGCAACACCTACTGGACAACTGGCTAGAGAAAGGCTGGGCGCCAAACGCTTCTAAAGAAACAGAAAATGAATAGCTGACTACGGTTAAGTGAATCAATTAAAAAAAAACGATTAGAACTCACTGATGGTTGGCCTCAATCATCGCCGTTTCGATCAAATCCAGTAACCACTTGTATTTGGCAGAATGTTGGTTTTTCTTATGAAGATAGGCAAATACCTCCATTTTCTCTGCATCTTCTTCTAATCCTTCAATCACAATCGAGCGCAATACTCCCTTGTGCTGTTCGATCACCGGAGGCATGCAGGGTGCGATCATGTTGGAATGCTTAATCGTTTCTATTAACCCAACAACTGACGTCGTTCGAAGCGCCATATTAATCGATTTACCTTGGCTTAAAACTTCTTCTTCCAATCGCGAGTGTTTGTTTTGATCGAAGTAAGCAAGGTCAACATGCGCAAATGGAAAGGACAACAAATCATCGATCTGTGCTACATCCTCTTTAAAAGGATGGTCGACTCTTACTGCCAATACAAATTTTAGGGTCACGAGAGGCACAGCAATGATCTCGGCGGGCAGGTTTTCAGCTTCAAAGTGAATAACAAAATCAATCTCGTCACTCTTCAGTCTTTCCAGTGAATCTTGGGAGCTAGTATGACTAATCAACCTCGAAAGTGGACTTTCATCTGAGAGTTGATGAAACAGAGAGGGTGTTAACCAAGGCAAAAGGTGCGGGTTCGCCTCTATCTTAAAATCTTCGCTTAGTTCGGCAGGAGTAAACTGTTTACCCTCTTCTATCGCCGTGACCAGCCCGTCCAATAGTGGAAAGACACGTCGATACAGTTCATCAGAATAAGGCGTCGGGAGAAACTGCTTATTGGACAAAACAAATAGCTCTTCACCTAACGATTCCTTAAGCTTTTTGACGCTTTGGCTTACCGCTGGTGTCGAGACAAACAGCTTTTCAGCTGCTTTGCGCAAGCTTTTTCCTGATATACCACCACAAACACTTTCAATAAGTTCAAATCGACATTATTCAGTTTCATACCCAAACCATAAACCAATACTTAACGAATGGTTAAGTTTATATGAATTAACTTAACGATGTCCACTTTGTATAGTTACCTCACCTTCACGCAGTACACGGATGTTGTGAGATAAATTTATGAGGCATCTATGTTATTACAACGTTCAATCCTTTCTCTAACTCCTTTGTTTCTGGCAAGTGTCACTTTCGCGGAAGAAGCCGAAATTCAAGATATGTCAGATCCGTTAGCCGTCTATACACAAGGTGGCTTCGGTTACACAGACAAAGGCTTAAACCTGAAAATCGGGCAAACCTATGACACCGGTAGCGATACGACCATGGGTATGAATGTCTTCGAAGTCAAAGGCATCGCTGGTGAAGCCATTGGTTGGAATAACCGAGGCGCAGATGACAGTATCGATTCGATTCGTTTCAGAAACTTCGGCGTAGACTTAACCAATGGTCGAGGCACACAAGTCGATATGTCTTGGGATTTCGATAGTAATCAAGGTAGTGCGTCATACAGCTTTATACAGGCTCTTCCACAAATGGGCATGTTTAACTTCTATCCGCTTGCGGGTGTTGGTGTTGCTGCAGGTGAGGAGTTGGTTGAAGGCTCTGGAGGCAACCTCGACGCGGATCAACTTCGTGATCGCTACAACATGCACGGCACTTTCTACGTGGCGGGTATGTACGCAAAAATGCAACTTACCGACAAGATTTGGTTGAACTATAACCCTATGTATTTAGGCACGATGTCTGGTTCATCAACGTTCAAAGATTATGGATTCGAGGGCAGTGATTCTGTACTCGCACATGAGTTTGCTGCGAGCTACCAGATTAACCCAAGGGCGAACGTTCGTTATTTTGCAAATTGGACAGAAAACACCAGTATCGAAGACGGTGATCACCGCATCGAATTTAACTATCAGTTTTAAGCAGTCACTTTCTGCTTGGATGAGCTCTTTCAGTTTGAACCAATGATTTCTGTTCGACGAGCCATTCCCGTTTTGACGAATAATTTTGAGTTTTGAGGACACATTATGAATATGATATCTAAAGCCTTTGTTGGTAGTTTCACTTGCCCATTACGCTCAGCTGCCATGCTAGTTTCTGTAAGAGCCTTGTTTTCAGCCACAACGATAGCAGGCAGCGGTGATGCGACAGAAACGATCCAAACGCGTGCAGGTGACTTTACTTTCGAAACCGACTTTCTTCATGGCATTCCAACACAAGAAAGCTCTGCAAAACTGTTTGAACTGATGGACTATCAACGCGCGTCACAAGCTTACATTTGGTCCGTGCCTTTGGTGTCAAACTACGCATGGAAACAAGCCTATGCCGACATGGGGGCAGAGGATGGTCAAATTACTTATGTTGAGTCTCATGAATCTAAGCTAGGAGGTTTAACTTACAATACCTCTACGCCTTACGCGATTACTTGGTTTAACGTAGAGAAAGAGCCCGTTGTTATAGAAATTCCCACAAATGAACTGCGTGGCGCGGTACACACCATGTGGCAAATCGGTATTTCTCAGATGACTGAGCCGGGCGTCTACGTGGTAAAAGCGAAAGGTTCTGAAACGCCGAGTAACCTGCCAAAAGGCGCAAAAGTATTTGAGTCTGATACCAATAATGTTTTCTTGGGTGTTCGCTTAATGGCTAAGTCAGATCAGCAACGTATGAAAGACTTAGAAGCATTAAAAATTACTGACCTTAACGGCAAGCCGCTCAGTAGCAAAGGCGTGAACTTCCCTGAACGTGGTGACGATGCTAAGCACCCACGTGGTATGGCATTTTGGGAGACCTTGAATGAAGCGATCCAAGCCGAACCTGTAGCAGAGCGCGACCGCATGATGCACGACATGTTACGCCCACTAGGTATTGAAAAAGGCAAAGCATTTACTCCATCAGCTCAGCAGCGTGACATCTTAGAACAAGCTGTAATCATGGGTGAAGCTATGGTTAAAAACATCGATTTCAACAAGACTGAACGTCTACCACACGCGGCTTATGGCAAAGAAGGGAATTCGTGGGAAATCGCAACGGCTTCAACACCAAACCAAGACCGTCACTATGGTATGGACCTCGATGGACGTGCAGCTTGGTTTTATGAAGCCGTCACTAACGACATTGCAATGCATGGATTTGAGAACGGCGGTTGGGGACAGATCTACCTAGACAACTACCGTGACGACAATGGCAAAGGGCTAAATGGCAGTAACCACTATACTTTGACGCTAGATGGAGATGTAAATTTCGCCGATTTATTCTGGACCATCACTGTTTATAACGTTGAGAACCGCGCCATTATCGACAACGACATTGAGCGTGCCGATGTGGGCTCAAACATCGAAGGAACGGTCAAAGACGCACAAGGCAATTACACTTTCCACTTCTCGCCAACTAAGCCAACAGGTGTGAACGAAGCTAACTGGGTGCAAACCCGAGAAGACGAAAACTGGTTTGTTTACTTCCGTGCATACTCACCAAGTAAAGCGTTTGTAGCGCAGCAGCCAGAAACCTTGTTGCCTAACTTCAAGCGTGTGGACTAACCGTTAAGTCTATGTACTAACGATAAAGTTCACTGCGGCCTACGATAAAAGAGGAGCCTCAGCGCTCCTCTTTTTAATCCTGCTACCTTTCTAGCCTTCAAAGGCGCTGCGAAATAAACTCAACTAGTTGTTTTTCTGATTCTTGAAACAATTCCATGATTTAAAAGAGTAAAAGGGTTATACATAATAATGTGTTATCTAAATTACTGAAATTATCATGACGCTCAAAGAGATCCTTAACATTCCCAATGTCCGCTACTTCTTAATGTTTAGAAGCAGCTACTTTGCGCGTTTTTACTACCCTATATTCACCCTACTTTATTTAGATTACGGGTTAACCCTGTCTCAATTCGCGATGCTCAATGTAGTTTGGGCGGCCACCATTGTGCTTGCTGAAGTACCGTCGGGTGCATTCGCCGATACCTTAGGCCGCAAGAAACTGGTGGTGCTGTCTTCGATTGTGATGTTTGTTGAGATCGCCATGATAGCGCTAGTACCAACCGGAAACCCCGACTTGGTATTCATAGTCTTTCTAATTAACCGGATTCTCAGTGGCTTAGCGATGGCACTGGCCAGCGGTGCTGACGAGGCATTGGCTTACGACACCTTAAAAGAACAAGGCAATGAAGAGTTGTGGCCGCGAGTGCTGCAAATTCAGCTTCGTGTCGCCTCAACCGTCGGTATCTTTGTCACACTAATTGGCGCGGCGATGTACGACGTGAACTTTATGGCGAACATCTTTCATTTCCTTGGACTATCTGAACCAGAAAGCACTAAAGATCTGATGCGTATTCCTGTGTTCGCCACCCTATTTGTAGCGATGATCGCCATCTATGCCGCGATTAATATGCGCGAAGAGAAAAAGGTAATGCCAAGCGAGCAAACCAAATTGGCAACCACCATCGCCAGCCTTAAATTAACAGCTGACACAGGTAAGTGGGTACTTGCTACGCCTTACGTGCTGTTCATGTTGTTGTATTACAGCCTGTTCGAACACACCTCAAGAATGTTCCTAACCATGAACAGCCAATATTATCTCGCCATCGATATTCCTATTATCTACTTCGGTTTTATTGGCGCGGGGATCAGTTTGCTTAAAATCATATTGGCGGGGCAAAGCCGTAGGCTAGCAGAAAGCATGGAGCCTAAAACCTTCATTGTGGTTATGGGTTTAGCAAGCATGGCGACTTATTATTGGATCAGTTTAGGTTGGACGATTTACGGGGTTATTCCAGCACTAGTGCTGATTTTTATTATCATGACGATGAACATTTTCATTAGCTACCACCTGAATAAAAAAACCGAATCACACAACCGAGCCACTGTCCTCAGCTTTAAAGGCCTGATGTTTAATCTCGGATATGGGCTGATCGGCATTTTGTACGCTTACTACTATAAACTGGTGTCTCAGGGCTACACCGAACAAGAAATAGAACAGAACCTCGCTTTCTTAGCTTCACTGTCTTCGTTTTTCTATTACTTCACCTTATTGTTCGTTTTGATTAGCGCGTTGTTCTATTTCAAAAACAAAAAACAGCCGATCTTTTGAAGAACGTACTGATACTGAATGGAGAGTAAAATGAGCCTCTGGCTATAAATAGACCATGTCGCTTCTTATCATGTGATTTTTTGTTAAGATAATCATCAAATTACATAACACATGGAAGCGTCATGTCTTTTAGTTGGATAGCTTTTACTCTTCTCGCAGCCTTCAGCCAATCTTGGCGCAATGCCTTTCAAAGCAAGTTAAGTGGCACCATGAGTGTTGCTGGTGTGACGCTGGCGCGTTTTATCTGGGCTGGCCCAATCGCCTTAATTTATCTGTGCGCCCTCTATCAATGGAAGCCAGTATCCACACCTGATTTTTCGGGTGAGTTTGTTTTCTACATTATTGCAGCAGCCATTATGCAGATCCTCGCGACGGGCTTAATGGTGATGTTATTTAAGCTCGAAAACTATGCGATAGGAGCAGGCTTAGCCAAGTGTGAAGCCCCCGTATCTGCTGTGTTATCCGTATTGTTTTTTGGTACTGCTTTGACACTAACAGGTTGGGTCGGCGTGCTTATTGGCACGTTAGGCGTACTAATCATGAGTAGTTCTTCTGGTTGGCGAAGCTTGTCTCCGAAAGTGTTCTTACTAGGTATGGCGTGTAGTACCGCTTTTGCTTTAACGTCTCTTTGGGTACGTGAAGCAAGCTTGAGCATAGGGCTGCCCTTCCCTCATAGCGCTGCTTGGGTGCTGTTTTTGGTGATAACTCTTCAGACATGCATTATCTGTACGTATCTCTTTTTCAGAGAGCGCGACACGCTGCGCCAGATATTCAAGAAGTCGAAACTAGTCATCATGACAAGCTTAGCGAGTGTTATCGGTTCTCTGGGTTGGTTTAGCGCGATGTCGCTTCAAGCCGTGCCGTACGTAAAGACACTCGGGCAAGTCGAAGTGATCTTCATGGTGTTGATATCCTATTTCTGGTTAGGGCAAAGCATCGCGCGCAAAGACATTCTTGCGCTCATCTTGCTTTCTATCGCAGCAGTATTGGTTATGTGGCAGTGACGAACTCGTTAATATGGCTAGGACAAATTGAAGTCATATTGCGACCGTTTGTTTTCGCTTGATACAACGCTTTGTCGGCTCGACTAATAAACCCATCCCAATTCTCATGTGGGTGAAGCTGAGCGACACCGAAACTCGACGTCAGAAACATCTCATTCCCTTGCACGGCTGAGATCTCTGAAATAGACAATCGCAGCTTACAAGCAATAACCTGTGCTTGTAGAAAATTAACATTGGGCAATAAAATCATTATCTCGTCTCCGCCAAAACGAAACGCGCTGGCTGTTGGCGATGTTTTTATCGCACTTTGAACCATTTCAGCAAAAGACTTGATGACGAGATCACCTACAATATGTCCGTGTTGGTCATTGATTGACTTAAAATTATCAATATCCATCATAATGGCACTTACAGGCGTAGTCCCCGCCTGCTTCATGATGACTGGAACCATTTCATCTAATGCTCTGCGGTTTCCAAGTGCCGTTAAAGGGTCACTGTAAGACAGGTCATGAATAGACCTAAGCAACCTTGCATTAATCAACCAGAGCATTGTGAAGCTCATCGACACGATAAGAACAATACTCATTAAAAAGGCAAGTTGATGAATGAGGGCGGCTGCCATGAAATCCTGAAGCTCAGCTGAAAATAGCGTCACCAATACTCGGAAAACCATAAATCCGCCATATATCAAAAATGATAAGGCCATCATCCGAGTAGCTAAGGTCAAGTCATCACGTTGACCCTTTAACACCACAAAGGCAGTGCAAAGAGTGACAAAGGCTAAATAGAAACTAATGAGAATAATTCGAGCCTTGATGGAAGGTTCATAGTACGTGAAGTGAATAAAACCTAGCAGAAGAGCCAACATCATCAAACTGCTGAGGTAGGTACATTTTAAGGAATATTCTCGGAACAAGCATAAACTATACAAGGCGAGATGAAAACCAAGCGCAATGACCATATTGGCACCAATAACTGTGATCCAATCAGGGAACTCCCCTCTTAGGCTCAACATCAACGGCCCAGTTCCGATAACAAATATTGAAATGGAAAAGATTGAAAGCCCTTTAATTGGCTGTTGAGTGAATTGAAATAACAATAAGCCAATACAGTAAATGAAAGAGAACAAAATAATAATAAAATTAAGTGTTCTCATATCCAGCGAAAAACCATCCATGATTTTCTATCTTCCATACGCAAACCAAATCACAACATGGTTAATAATCATACAAACCAAAGAAACATTCACTATATGAATCTTTGTGTTTTATAAAATAAGGGATAGATCACATATGCAGAGATTCTTGTCGCATGAGTACATGATCTGGATAGGCATGTAAAACTCGTCCACACATGGCTTCATAGCATCACGGAATCCACAGGCTTCTGCACTCGTTACTTGGTTGAATGACGACTGTCTGGCATTATGCGCCCAAGAAATCTCTAGGGGCTGTTGACCTTTCGAGCTGGGTTTTGCAGCATCTTGTGGCAAATTTATACAAGGAAGAGGCTTTGACGTGTAGCTGGCCTACATGAAAAGCCGATAACGCAGTAGAAATGAACCACAAGAGCTGCCCGAAGGGTTCAGCTAAAATCGTTTTATGCTTTGCTGAAGAATATTTGCTTAGAATGACTAGGCTACATACTCTTCGCCGCGCCTAAAACGATTTTGACTAGGCGTCCCCATCCGAACAAAACTTAACCACGAAAGGTCAACAGCCCCTAGTTATTACACAGCAAAGAATGAACGAAGGTAGTCAGTGGTAGAAAACAGCCAACAATTAAGTGACCGTTACGACGAACATGGTTACTTTGTTATCAGAAATTATTTCGATGAAGCTCAAATTGCATCGCTTAGAAAAGTCGTGCTGAAATTCCATGAATCATGGAAAGCAGATAACGAAGAATTCTATAAAGAAGAAGCATTTAACTCATCTTTAATTACGGGAAGCGAATATTTGCTCGCCGACGATAGAAGCGTGCTTTTCGACTTCATCAGCTCGAAACAAGTGATGAACGTGGTTGATGCGGTGATTCCGAACAAACCGGCATTCATGAATACACAGCTGTTCTTCAACCCAGTAAATCCGCAACAAAAAGACTTCTGGCATCGTGACTGTCAATACGACTACGACGTTGATGACCAAATGAAAGTCATCATGGAAACCCAGGTATTGCATCTGCGAGTGCCCATTTTTGATGAGCCAGGTATGGAGCTTATCCCCGGCACGCACAAACGCTGGGACAACGAAGAAGAGTACAATGTTCGCCAAGAAGAAAACGGTAAAGTGAGCAGCGATGACATCTCTGGCGGTAAGCAGATACCGTTAGCCGCCGGTGACTTATTGGTGTTTTCAGCGGATATGATCCACCGAGGCCGATATGGCTTGGATCGTTTGGCTTTGGATATTTTGATCTTTGATTCGGCGGCGGACTATGTCGACTACGTTGATGATGACTGTTTACCAACACCAGCCATGTTGAGCAATATTACCGATCCAAGATTGTTTATGAACACGCTGCATTTGAAATCGATGTTGTGCTCGTAAGCGATTAAAGCAGTTATATCAAAAGTCACATGACTTGAAAACAATAACAAATATGTTCACATTTATTTCATAGCGCTCGCAATAAGATAGCTTCATATTCAATATTCGAGATAAGCAATATGAAAAAATTAATTACTAGCATGTCACTACTTACAGCATTTGTTTCGGGTGCTGCTTTAGCCGAAGTGAATGGTGAAGATTTTAACGAATTCCCTAAACAAGATGCTGCGCACTGCTTTGGTTGGGCTGCAGGCTTAGATAAAGACCAAGATTACGCTAAGTTTATTGTCGAGCTATCGAAAGATCGCACAGTGAGTGTCAAAGAAGATCCTTATATAATGGAAGAGTTCGGCACTGCAATGGGTTATTCAGAAGCGATGTTAGAACTTGCTGGGAAAGAAGCTGCGGATGCTAAATATAAACTAGTCTGCGATCCAATCAAACAAAGCTATGGCTTTTGATCGCGGGGTTTCACCGCTACGTCAAAGACTTGATGCAAAGGCTCCACATGGAGCCTTTAAAGTGTACTGACTCAGTCAGGCATTCCGAATAGTAAAACTTATTTATGAGCCTTCGCGATTTTCATTCCATGTATCCAGAACAAATTTTAATTGAACCAGGCAACAACTCGTTCTTTCAAGCTCGCATTCTTTCTCCAAATCCAATACAAGCCTTCCTCTAGCTCTTCAACGCTCATACGACTTGGCTGATAAACCGGATGGCTACCATCGTACTTGGACTAATCTTTAGTAAGAAGTCGTCCTTCTCGCTCTAGCTGACTAAAAGACTCCGAACCGGGAAACGGAATCATGTAGTGCGGGATCACCTTATCAACCTTGATATCTTCGACGAACTTCTGCGTTTGTTTGAAGATAGAAGTGTCATGTTCATCAAAACCGAACAAAAAATCTCCCCATACTTCAATACCATGAGATCTTATCTCAGCGATATACTCTTTCATTTTAGATGGTTTCACAAAGCCTTTTTTCTGAGCCTTTAAAGCCTCTTCAGATGGCGTTTCTATGCCTAATAATACAGCTTTGAACCCTGACTTCACCGCAGCACTAAGCAATTCGGTGTCACGAGCAATCAAGACTGTCGTTTCCCCATAGAAGCTCATGTTAAGCGGCTCAATGGCCTTAAATAGTGCCAAAGCATATTCACGGTCATGAGTGAGATTGTCGGAGTGTAACTCAACCCACTCAATACCTAATGTCTTGAGATCCGCTAACTCGCTGACGATATTTTCGATTGGCCTTTTCTGGAATTTATCAAAGAACCTTGGCACTAAACAGAAGTTACATTTAAATGGGCAACCTCTTGTCACAACTACTGACCATGTATAATTGTACGCTTCAGGATTGATGATATTTGTTGGGTATGGATTGAGCATACTGAGATCGACAGGCTCGGAGCTTTCATAAATAGGCTGTAGCGAACCAAACTCTGCGTCACGGAGTAACTGAACCCAGTAGTTCTCAACTTCTCCCATCGCCAAACAATCCGCATATACTGCCGCTTCTGAAGGGTTAAACTGAGTATGTAACCCCCCGAGTATGACTGTTTTGCCTTTTTTCTTATATTTAGAAGCTAGCTCGTAAGCCCGATAAGCATCTGGAGTCGACATAAATATCACCACCAAATCAGCATCATTATAAAGGTCGGCTTTTGCACCTATGGTCTCATCAACCATATCTAACTTGTACCACTTTGGTGTCGCAGCAGCGGCGGCAAAGATGTTTTGTGGAGGTCCCCCCGTAGAGGCTTTGTATTTTGAGTAATCGCTGCCAGCAGACGCTTTAATTAAATAGATTTTCATAACGTTTCCTAATTATTCACTTTTGCTTAGCTACAAAGAACTAAAAAACTCAAAGACTCTATTGTCCATATAGAAATATACCCCTCCCATCACAAACCAACTGATGATGATTAAGGTAAACAAAACTGGATGTTCTTTTAGCTCAATACGTTCAACAAAGAAGGCTTCTTTTGCGCGAAGATTTTCCCATCCCCAAAACCAGCAAAATAGCCCCCAAATCAGAAGTAGATGAAACTTAAGAGCAAACAAGGCCATGGTCAGAGCCAGCAATGTTTTCCACTTAGACATTACTTCAGGCACGTTCATCTTTCTTAACTCCTAGTTATTAAACTAGGAATCATTGTAAATAGGTGTTGGTCAACTTTTGGTTAACTAATTTCAGTTTGAACAATCGATTGCCAACAACATCGATGTTGAGCAATATTAGCGACCCAAGATTGTTTATGAACACGCTACAATTAAAATCGATGCAACACTCATAACCCATAAAGGTGCCCGAACCATGACTGACACTAAGCAAAATACCCGAATTAGCCAGTTTCGTTTCGGTCAGCCAAAAGAATCTCTCAAGTTAGAACATGTCGCTTTAGGGGCACTAGACAAAGATAAAGTTCGCGTACAAATTGAAGCGACTAACATCAACCCTAGTGATCTGTTGTCGATTTATGGTGTTGGGCAGTACAAACACAGCCACCAGCCGCCGAGAGTGCCGGGATTTGAAGCAGTAGGAAGGGTTGTAGAGTCCAGCCATGCTGAGTTTGCAACGAATCAGCGAGTGCTCGTAGCAACCAGTGGAACATGGCAGAACTATGTCGATGTATCACCAGATGACTTGTTCCAAATTCCTCAGCACCTAGAAAATGGCTACGCCTGTCAGTTGTACATTAATGCGCTCACTGTATGGGTGTTGACGACAGAAGTAGCTAAGCTGACCCAAGAAGATGTATTGATCATCAACGCGGGCAGCTCAGCCATCGGTAAGATATTCTCTCAATTATCAGAATCACTCGGCTTCAAAATCATTGTCGTTACATCACAACCGAAACAATACCCGACCATTTCAAGTTGGGTGTTAGATGCAAATGATGATTTAGTTTCTCAAATTAAGGCGTTAGGCTTGCCTATGCCGACCGTTGCCTTTGATGCGATTGGTGGCTCACCCGGAACCGATCTTATTCACACCCTTAGCAACAATGGGCGTTTTATCAACTATGGCACGCTGTCACTGGATTTTTACGAGCCACGTTTTTTTGAGCACGCGAAAAGCCAAAGCATCGATTTCAGCACCTTCTTCTTACGTTATTGGGAAGAGGCTGAAGGCAAAGATGTGCGCCGTGATAAATTCACAACCATGCTAGATCACTTCATCACAAACGACATACAGCTCGACGTCGACCGCTACCTGCCATTCGATGAAGTTCAAACCGCAATTGATCTCATTGAATCGAAAACCACGCGCTTGAACGGCAAGATCATCTTGCTGCCTGCGTAGTTTGGTGGAATTGAGCACACTATTTACGCCAAACAAGATACAGAACGAATAACCCGCCAAGAGCTGCTGTCACAATACCTACTGGCAGTTCTTGTGGCGCTAATATGGTTCGGCTAATCACATCCCCAAACAGTAAAAGTACCGCGCCCCACAAGGCAACCAAAGGCAGAGCTCGCTTGTGAGTGACACCTGAAAATGGTCGTACTAAGTGGGGAACCATCAACCCAATAAAACCGACCACTCCGGTCATCGATACAATCGACGCTGTGCAAAACGCACAACAGAGAAAAATCTCGCTTTGTAGGCGGTGTACGTTGATCCCCAGTGAGCTTGTCGTCTGTTCACTCACTAACAAAGTATCAAGCTCTCGGTAACGTTTGAAAATTAACGCGATAAGACACAACACGCCCGCCAAGGCAAAAATCAAATTATCCCAACGCGCGAGCCCTAAGCCTCCCATCGTCCAGAACAAAATCGAACTCGCCGCTCTCTGGTCGCCTGAATAAATCAAAAAACTCGTGATGGCTCCGAATAGAAATGAGATCGCCAAACCACACAAGATCAAGTTGTCATTGCCCTTTTTCTTCTGCATCGAAAACAGAATCAGAACGGCCGTCGCCGAAACAATACCACCCGAGAATGCAGCCAGTGGCAGTGACCAAACACCCAGAGCATCTCCCACTTTGGTGATCACCAACACCGCACCAGCAGACGCGCCAGATGACAAGCCAAACAGAAACGGATCCGCCAGATCATTTCGTGTCGAGGTTTGAAGCAACGCCCCAACCATCGCCAGCCCTGCACCCGCGATAACCGCTAACAATGCTCTAGGTAACCTTAGATCGATCAGTATTCGACTGGTCATATCCGGCGTTGGATCAGTGAAAGAGCTCAGCCCTACAATCACTTCCTTAAAAGACAAAGGGACTGAGCCAAATTGTAAACTCATCATGAAGGCGAGCAGCATGGCAATGATACCTGTTAGCCATGCTGCCCGATATTTATCAAATAAAATCAACGGACTACTACTCTTATCAATAACAAGATTTCATATAACAACCTTCCCGATCACTCAGAAACGAACGCCTCTGCAAGTTTCTCAATGGCATCGATATTGGCAGGCCCAGGGGTGAGTTGCTCATAACGCAGTTTGACATAACGACCAGAAGTGAGTGCATTGGTGTATTTCATTAACGGATGGGCTTCGAGGAAACGTTGCAACGAATCGGCACCACTCGCCGATTGGTAATCAAGAAGGATAATCACATCTGGGTTTTCACGAGCGACATTCTCCCAAGATGTTCTTGCCCAGCTTGCTTCCATGTTGCCAGTGATATTTTGGCCACCAGCAGCTTCAATCATTGCGTTTGGCATTCCGTACTTACCGGCGGTGAAAGGCTTATCTTCACCCGAATCAAACAAGAACACTTTTGGACTCGGCTTACCTGATGCTTTCTGCTTTTCTGCTACTTTTTCAACTCTCTCTTTCCAGCTGCTTACCAAAGCCTCGGCTTCTGCTTGCTTGTCGAAAATAACGCCTAGCTTTTGCATGTCGCCATAAAGCAGATCCATTGTCGCGCCTTCCTTTTGACTCTGGGTATGAATACAGCTTTCAGAAAGTACCAAGGTATCAATCCCGTATGGCTTCAGTGTTTGAGGCGTCACTTCACCGCCCACTTTCATTCCATAATTCCAGCCAGCGAAAAAGAAGTCAGCATCAGCAGCAATCAATGTTTCTAATGAAGGATACTTAGGTGCGAGCTCAGGAATATCACCTAAACGTTCTTCAAACGAACTCGACATCTTGTACCACCCAGTAATGCCCGTAACGCCCACCATCTCCTTTTGAAGACCAAGAGCAAACGCCATCTCGGTCATATTGATGTCGTGTACAACCACACGCGAGGGCCGCTTTTCAATGGTCAGTGGGCTCCCACAGTTATCAACCGTCACTGGGTATTGAGTGCTTGTCGCATGCGCAAAAGAGAAAGGTAAAAGAAACAAAAGACTGGAAATTACAGGCCACTTCATTGGGCTGCTCCTATTAAAGAGTAATTAGAGAGAGTTAAGTGAGTTGAGTAAGTTGATGCAGCTTCAAAATGATGGATGGTGCTGCATAGATTAGGATGATTGAACGTGAGAACGCGCAATCCAAAAACAGGGATCATGTATCGGTCCTGCATCACCGCCTCTGGGGCTGAGAACGCCACCATTTTTTGGCCTGACATCAACAGGACTTTGTCGGCGAATGGCGCTACCAAAGGTAAATCGTGCAGCACCACGACAGACGCAATGCCACGTTGTTTAATTAGGCTCAGAAGTTCAAGACGAGCGAGAGGATCAAGGTGGTTTGTAGGCTCATCTAAGAGTAAAAGTCGCGGCTCTTGTGCGAAGGCGCGAGCAATACTTGCACGTTGCTGTTCACCACCGGATAGCTCACCAAAGCACCGCTGGCTTTTGTGAACAAGACCAACATCTTGCATCGCCTGCTGAACCGCTCGTTTGTGCTCTTTTGCACTACAACAAAACGTATGAGGAGTGCGGCCTAAGCCAACATACTCAGCAACGCTCAAACGAGGATCAACATGCTCATGCTGAGTAACCACCGCGACTTGCTTAGCTATCTGCTGCCGCTCAAGGCTTCCAAGTGCAATGCCAGACAACATCAACTCACCCGCGACGGTTTTGTATTCGCCTGTAATGCCTTTCAGCAAACTGGACTTTCCACTTCCATTAGGCCCAATGATGGCAACGCATTCACCGTCGTTCACATCAAATGTCACATCGGAGACGGCTCTCCAGTTAGCCAAGCCATCAGCGCAGAGCCCGCGCACAGACAATACAGGTTTATTCAAATTCCCACCGAACATCCAAAAACAACACTTATTGCTATGTTATAACATAACAATAAGTTGAAGGTATAGTTATTAATAGAAATATTAAGACCGCGCTAAGAAGCATTGGAAATGACAGGACAACCCAATCACCTTGAACAAAGACAGAAGTACTTACGAAAATTGATTCACTGAGAAAGTTTGATTCAAGGAATTGAGTATTGAGAACGAAGTAAAGAGTTGTAATGCGTTTCTCCATAACTTAAGTGGTTACGAGATGGTCATGAATCACATTTATTTGAAACATCAGTAAGTTATATCACTATAAATATGACACTGATCACCCATAAGGTAATCTCGATTCTATATGGTAGCGTCATACTTAAAACCACGATGCGAACATACTGATGAAAAGACACATACTATCAAGCGCCATCCTACTCTCTCTAGCCTTTCCCACCTTTGCAGCTGATGGCGACATACACGATGTCACGATACTGGGTACTTCAGATATTCATGGTCATTTTATGGCGTGGGATTACGCGGCAGATAAACTCAATACTCGTGGTAGTTTGAGTCAAATCGCGACCAAAGTTGGTGAGATCCGCAAAGAGCAATCTAACATTATCCTTGTCGATGCTGGCGACACCATCCAAGGCAACTTCGTAGAAACCTTCAAAGACGAGCCTGTTGATCCAATGATGCTTGGCTTTAACCACATGAAATACGATGTATGGGTTTTAGGTAACCACGAATTCGACTTTGGCCTTAAAACGCTCAACAGAGCCGTTACCCAATTTAAAGGGCAGTCTCTCGGCGGCAACATCAAGAACAAAAACGGAAATCCATTCTTACCGGGTTACACCATTCTAGAACGCGGTGACATTAAGATCGGCGTGATCGGAATGGATACCCCAATGACGGAGGTCTTTGCGCAAGGCACCAACCGTTTAGAAGGCGTCACTTTCACTAACCCAACCTTGGAAGTGAAAAAAATCGTCAAAGAGATTGATGATCAAGTGGATGCCATCGTATTGGTTGCCCATATGGGGATTGAAAACGAGAATGACATTGCTGACACCGGTGTCACCGACATTGCCAATGCAAACCCAGAGCTTGATGCCATCGTCGCTGGTCACATGCACACTCGCATTGATAAAGCCGTTGTGAATGGCGTTATCATTACTGAACCCGACAAATATGGCCGCGCCTTATCTCGTATTGATCTTCAATTTGAAGAACGCGATGGCACATTCACTCTCGTCAACAAAGACAGTTTCACCTATAAAATTAAAGGTATCGACTCTGATGAAAATATGGACGAGTTATACCAGCCTTATCACAAACAACTCAGAGAAATGGCGAATCGACCTGTCGCTCAGCTTACCGGCGTTGATTTAGTCCCAGAAAACGAAATCCGCGGCATCCCTCAAGTCCACGTTCAAGACACAGGCATCAGTGCGCTATACCAAGAAGCGAGCTTCTTCTATGTACCCAAAGCCAATGTCATCGCACTTCAAATAGACAACAACAATGCAGAGCTCGATGTTGGCCCAATCAAAGCCAAAGACATCGCGTACAACTACCAATACGCAGGTGGCGAAATCACTGTCTACCAGATGACAGGCAAAGAGCTAAGAACCTACATGGAATGGTCTGCGGGCTACTTCAACTCAGTGCAACCCGGTGATGTAACCTACAGCTTTAACCCTGAACGCAGAGCATCAAAATACTCAACCAATGACTTCTTCGCGGGCGTGACTTATACCATCGACCTCACTCAGCCTGCAGGTACACGCATCACCAACCTCGCGTTTGCAGATGGCACACCGGTTACTGATCAAACAGAAATCCGTATTGGTATGAATAGCTATCGAATGGGTCATCTAACCAAGAAAGGCGGCGTGCTAGAAGGTGAATCGTTCCCTGTACTCTTTGATACGGAAGCAGAGTATGGAGAAGAAGCAGGCACAATCCGTAATATGACCATCAAGTATCTCAAAGAAGAAAAGAACGGTCAGTATGAAGGTAAAACTCAGCAGCGATGGGCACTTTCTGGTTTAGAGAGCCGTTACAATGAACAACGAGAGATAGTGAAGTCATTGATTAATGATGAAACCATATCAATCCCGACCAGTGACGATGGCCGCTACACAAACATCGCTTCTATCAACGTAAAAGAACTGATGTTCAAATCTGACGAAGCCAAACAAACAGCCATAACCACACGCGAAAAGAAACTGGCGCAGGCGACTGAGCAAGAGAGCAAACAAATCAAACGCGAAATCACTCTGATTGAAGCGCTCAATTAATCCCTGACCTCAACTAATAGCGACTTAACGACGCTTAGAGCGTGGTTAGGTCGTTGTCGTTCCCATCTTCCAACACCACATCTGTACTGAGTAAAACGGTTAATATTGGATGAATGAGCCGTAAAGGTTAACTCATAGTTGGACAAAAATGAGTTCCTAAGGGTTAGTGCGAGCAGTAAACTCACACCAAAAAAATACAACCGCACGCATAACTGTGGCTCGATAGGTAGTTTTGGTATAGATCAAGATTTTGCTTATAGTGATCCGCACCAGCAGTTTTGGACACTGAGTTAAGTGAGTACAATCACTAATGA